>CALMOL010000382.1:0-14638 GCA_937871685.1 uncultured Verrucomicrobiota bacterium | reverse complement strand
CCCGCCGCGGGCCCCCCCGCCCCTACCAGCCCCGGCGCCCCGCCCCCCCCCGACGGCGCGAGGGAGCGCGCCGTCCACCTCGAAGGCAAGCGCGACGAGCGCGCATTCCTCACGCTCCCGGCCGGAACACCGGTGGCACGAACGACAGGTCGCTCGCCTCGGCGGCGGCGAGGCCGATTTGGAATTTCATTATGTCCAGCGGCACGGGCGGCTGGTAGTCGCGCAGGGCGGCGGCGAGCGCCTCGGCCGCGGCCACGCCGCGCGTTTGCACGGCGCGATACACCTTCACGGCCAGCGCCTCGGCGGCGCCGGGGGTGAGCAGCAGCGGCAACTCGGCGCGGAACCGTTCCAAGTCGCCGGCTTCGAGCTTCAGCCCGCGCCGCGCCGCGAGCGCGGTGATGAGCGACCAGGATTCCTCCGGCGTGCTCGTGGGAAAGAGCGGGATCTTCACGTCCACGCGGCCGGGGCGCTTGAGATCCACCTCGATGAGGTCGGGCCGGCTCGAAGCAAGGATCCACAGCAGGCGGCCGCGATTGGAGGAGTCGCTCATTTCCTTCGCGAACATCCCGTAGATGCGCCCGGAAAGTCCGCCGTCGGTGGACGACGAGGAGTCGCGCCGGCCGAGCGCCTGGTCGGCCTCGTCCACGAAGACGAAGCAGCGGCCGAGGCCGCGCAGGAGGCGGAAGATCTTCTCGAGGTTGCCCTCGGTGGAGCCGATCCACTTGTCGCGGAAGTTGTTGATCTTGACCACGGGCACGCCGGCCTCGCCCGCCAAGCACTCGACGGCGTAAGTTTTTCCCGTGCCCACGGGGCCGCAAAGGAGGTAGCCCATGGGAAGCGCGGCGAGGTCGCCCTTGCGCCACAGGGCGAGGTCGTCGCGCAGCCATTGCTTGAGCGCCTCCTGGCCATGGAAGTCGGCCAGCGTGCGGCGCGGCGCGAGAAACTCGATCAGGCCGCCGGCCTCGCGCTCGACGAGGTCCTTCTTCGCGCCGGCGAGGTCGGCCGCGCGCAGCGGCTCGTGGCGGTGCTCGGAAAGCTTGAGCAGATTTTCGACGGCGCCGAGCGTCGCGCCGGCCAAGCCGTCGGCGAGTTCTCCAAGCCGTTCGGACGAGGCGGCCCACTCCGCCAGCGCGCGGGGGAACTTCGGCGCGAGGAACGTGATCGCGGCGCGCAATTCCTCCGCGGAGGGCAGCGGCACGCGGATGCGCGCGGCGCGGGGATTTAGCGTGAGGAGCGGGTGGAGATCGGCGAGGTTGTCGGCGAGCAGCACGGTGCAAAGGCGCAGGACGTCGAGCGAGGGCTCGGACGACCAGTCGCGCAGGAGCAGCGCGAGCGCGGCGAGATCACCTCCGCCGCCGCCGGGGACGTTGGGCGCGACGAGGTGGGCGGCGCGCATCCATAGGCCGATCTGCGGCGGCGTGCCGCGGCCGAGGCGCGCGAGGTTGGCGTGGTAGCGGAAGAAGCGCGTGATGGTCTCGGCGGCCGGCCGCGGCTGCTTGGGCAGCTCGGGCGTCTCCCGGAACGCGGGCCACTCGGCGAAAAGCTCGCGACCGCGCTCGACGCGCAGGCCGTTGCCGGGGTCATAGGAAAGGAGGATGTCGAAGCGGCCGAGGAGCACCTCGGCGAGGAAGTCGGTGACGCCGCCGATGCGCGCGCGATTGGCGCCGAGCGGGAGAAGGAAGCGGTCGTCGAGGTTGCCCGAGAGGAGGAACTGCGAGGCCGCGTGGCTCTCGTAGAGCGCCGCCATTTCGGCGGCCCAGGGGGGAAGGGCGGGTTCAGACATGGGAGGACGAAGGCGCAGCGTCTCGATGGAGGGCGAGGCAAGAAAGACAGGATTGCAGGATTTTCAGGATTAACAGGATTGGCTGAGAGAAGAGAAGCTTGGCCGAGTTCGCTCCCTTGGCCCCGAGCTGTGGCCGACCGGCTCTGCGTTTGGTAGTCCTCCCCGGTTCAATCCTGTAAATCCTGAAATCCTGTCCACCTGTTCCACTTTCCTCGATGACTACCGGCCGATCCCCAGCGCCGGGCCATTCTTGGGGAACAGGAACTTGAGCACTTGGTCGAAGCGCGCGGCCCAGGCGGCCTCGGTGTGATGCGCGCCGGGCACCTCGAGGTAGCGGAGGTCCTGGCCGTCGCGCCAGCCCTTCTCGAGCAGGCAATCGCGCAGGATGCGGGCGCGGCCCCAGCCGGGCTCGGCGGTGCCCATGTCGAGCCAGATCTTGAGGTCCGGCTTCCGCTTGAGGCCGTCCACCATCTTGTAGAGCGCGCCGTCGTCCCACCACGCGGAGGGCGAGCACACCGCCAGGCGCGTGAAGATGCGCGGGAACCACAGGCCCAGCGAGAGCGTGACGAGCCCGCCCATCGAGGAGCCGCCGAGGCCGGTGTCCGCCGCGCCGGGGCGCGTGCGGTAGTGGGCGTCGATGTAGGGCTTGAGCTCCTTGCTGAGGAAGCGGCCGTAGCGGCGCGCGTGGCCGCGGGAGCGGCGCTCGCCGTCGCGCGTGGTCTCGAAGACGCCGGCGGTGGGCGCGTATTCGTGGATGCGGTCGGCGCCCGTGTTCGCCACGGCCACCATGATGAGCGGCTCGATCTCGCCGGCCTGGATGAGGCGCTCGGCGGTCTCGTCCGCGCCCCACTCGGTGCCGCCGTAGGCGGTGTCGGAGTCGAAGCAATTCTGCCCGTCGTGGAGGTAGAGCACCGGGTAGCGCGCCCGCGCGCGGCGGTAGCCCGGGGGGAGATACACGAGCACGTCCCGCTCGTTGCCGAGGATGGCCGAGCGAAAGCGCGGATGGCGGCGGATGTCGCCGGTGAGGGTGCTCATGAAAGGTCTAAGCTTCAGGCTTCAAGCCCCAAGGAAGAGGCAGAAAAGGAAAAGCGTCGGAAAGGAGAGAGGCGGCAAAAGGGCAGAGCGAAACCATTACCCGGCGCTCGCCGCAAACCCTTTCACCTTTTTCCTTCCCTCCCTTCCTTGAAGCTTGAGGCTTGGAACTTAAACCTTACCTCGGCGGCGGCTGCGCGAAGCCGGGGCCACGGTCGCCGGGGAACGGGTCGGCGCGGCGACGCCGGTCCTGCTCGCGCTCGAGGAAGGGACGCGGGTCGCTGCCGCGCTCGTTGAACACCGCGAGCCCGATCACGCCCACGTTGCGCGAGTCGCCGGTGGATCGCTCGGCGTAGGAATTGCGCACGGAGGTGAAGCGGAAGGCGGCCACCTCGTTGCGGGCGGTGCGCCAGCCCGGCACGATGAGCGAGCGGCCCGGCTCGACGACGTAGCCGCGCTTGTCCAGCGCGGCGCCGCGGCCGTCGAGCACGTCCAGGCCGTCCACGGACACGACGAACTCCATGCGCGCGTCGGAGCGGTTCTCCAGGCGGATCACGTAGCGCTCGCCCGGGCGCCCGACCGCGCGGTATTCGTCCGACGAGAACACTCCCCCGCGAAAGCCCATCGGCAGCCGCCGGCCTCCGTCGCCGAGCAAAGAGGCGCGCACGAAGTCGCTGCCGCCCAGGCGCGCGTGGCTCCCCGGCGAGGCGGAGCCGCGCGCGGAGGCGATGCCCTCGGCGTCGTTGTAGGAGATGACCGCGCGGCCCCACGGCCGGGACGAGGCGCGCTCGAAGGCCACGGCGCGCGAGTCCGAGCGGCGGCGCTCGCCGAAGCCGGTGCCAAGGCCGGGGCGATCCTCCACCGCCGGGGCCGCCATGCCGGCCCGGCCGGCGACGCGGGACGAAGCCTCCCCGCCAAGCGAGGCGGGGCTAACGGGATCGCCCGCGCAGGCGGCGAGGCAAACCAGCGCGAGGAAAAGGAGCAGACGAGCGAGCCGTGCGTTCATGCGCGGATTTTGCCCGACGCCGGCCGGGCGTCACGCCAAATCGGGCGCGGCCCTGTCACCGAAACCCCAGCGCGGAGTTGGCGGGTGGGACGGGAGCAGGAGACGACGAGGCCACGGGCGCGGCGTCACCCGCGGGCGGGGCGGTCGGCGAAGCGATGGTCCACTCGACGCCTTGCCACGGCCCCTCGCCGCTCAATCCGGCTGCGGCGCCACGCCGCGGCGTGGCGGGCTCGGCGGAAACTTGCACGGCGGGCGGCGCGTCGCCGGCTGCGGTCCAGGTGAATGCGCCGCGCAGATTCACCGGTTCGGCCTTCACGCCCGGCAGGCCGGGCGCGCGCGCGCCGGTGAACGTGAGGCGGCCACCGGCCGGCAAGGTCTCGCGCAAGGTTCCGCGGAGCGTCAGTTCCACGGCGGCGGTGCCCCCCGCGTTCGCCGTGGGCAGGCGCAGGCCCTCGGACGACGCGGAAACATGGATCTCCATCGGCAATCCTCCCAGCCAGCCGACGCCGCCAGCCAAGGCGGCGGGCGCGAACCAGCCCGCCTCCGGCGGGCGCACTTCGCCGGCCTGCGCGGCTTCCACGAGCGTGAGCGGGCGACGCAACGAGGAGCCCGTGCGCAGCACGGCGCGACCCCCCAGCGTGGCGTCGGCAAGGGGACCTCGAAGCACCCATTCGAGACGCGCGTCGGCCGCGAGGTCAGGATCGTTTCGCCACGGGACGCGCTCGGCACGGAGGAGAAGATCGAGCGTGACCCGGGCGGGCTCGCCATCCCACGAGATGCCGCCCTCGGCCTGGAATTCGGCGCCGGGGGACGGAGCAACAGACGCTGCCGCAGGCGCAGGGGAAGCATTTGGCGATTCCGGCGTGAGCAACCGCGCCCGGCCGCGCGCGCCGCGCAAGGCAAGCTTGGCGCCATCGAGGACGACTTCGCCCTGCAATTCTGCGAGCGCGGGACCGTCCCATTCGACGGTGCCGCCGCGCACTTGGACGGAGCCGGTCAGGCGCGGAGCACGGGCGGTGCCGGCGACCTCGACCTTGCCGCTCGCGCGACCGTCGGCGGCGCGCACCGCGGTGGTGAGGAACGGCAGGAGATCGAGCGGCGCGTCGATGAGCTCCCCGCGCAAGGAGAAGGGACGGGAAGGATCGAAGAACTTCCCGTCGGCCAGGAGACGGCGATCCTGCGTCCAGGGGAGCGTGCCCTCCAGCTTGAGCACGTCCTTCTTTCCCTCGCGCAGCACGAGCGAGCGCAGCGCTAGCGCGGCCGGCGAGTAGGTGCCCTCGGCCGCGAGGTCGGTGGGGCGCGCGAAGGCGCCGCGGCCGCCGGCGCGCCGGGCGGAGAACTTTTCCACCGCGACCTTGAAGGCGCCGGAGTGCGCGCGGGGCGTCCCGTCGCCGCTCCATTCCAGCGAGAGGGAGCCGGCGAGCGGGCCGGGGATGCCGTCGGATTGGTAGAGGGCGGCGTAGCGGCCGAGGTCGTCCACGCGCGTCCGCAGCTCGCCGCGGAAGCGACCGGAGGACATCACGGCCCACTCGCCCTTGGCGGAGAGCGTGTCGGCCTTGCCGGCGGCGGCCTGCAGGTCGGTGAGCACGACCTCGTCGCCCTTGAATCCGAGCGTGGCGCGGAGGGAATCGAGCGGAAGGCCAGCCCACTGCGCCGGCCCGGCCTCGACCGAGAGCGTGCCGTCCAGCTCGCCGAGGCGGCCTTTCACGGTGCCGACCACGGTCATGCGGCCGGACAGGTATTCCGCGCCGGGCTGCACGAGCTGGGCGAGCGCGCGGAGGTCATCGAGGCGGGCGTCGATGTTCAGCGTGAAGCCGGCGAGCAGCCACGGCAGCCACGGGCGCAGGTCCGGCGGGGCGATGAGCGCGGCGGCCGCGGCGGCATCCCGCTCGGGCAGCGTGGTCTCGCCGGAGAAGCGGAAGTCGTTGCCCTTCTGCCGCAGGTCGAACTGCTGCACCTGGAGGCGGCGATTCACGAGCGTGCCGGCCAGCGAGAGGCTCTCGAACTGCCGCTCGCGCCAGCGAAACCCGCGGGCTTGCGCGCGCAGCGAGAGCGCGGCGGCGGCCGGGTCGGCCGGGTCGCCGCGGAAGGAGAATTGCCCCTCGTCGAAGAAGCCGGCGAAAGGCCCGGTGCGGCCGAGCAGGCGCGCCACCGGCTCGAAGGCCACGCGCGAGAGGGAGCCGGCCACGTCGAAGATCGGCCGCTCGGCGGCGAAGTCGGCCTCCACCTGCCCGCGCACGGTGCCGCCGAGGGCGTCGAGCGTGACGCTCGAGTCGAGCCGCCCGCCCGCGAGGCGGGAAAGGTCGAGGTTGGCCGAGACGAGGCGCACGCCGCTTCCCAGCTCCACCTCCGACACGGTGAGCGCGGGTCGCTGCCAGCGCGCGCCGCCGCGCCACGGGGGCAAGGTCGCGGTGCGCGTCCCGGCGGTGAACTCCGTGGCCGTCGCCGCGGCCCAGCCCGCCGTGCCCGCGTCGGCGAAGACGCGGAGGTTCCGCGCGCGGAAGGCGAGGTTGCCGCGCACCACGGACACGTCGGCGCGCTGCACCACCACGGACGCCGGCAGCCAGCGCGCGATGCCCGCCACGATCGCCGGGTCGGGCGTGCGCCGCGGCGTGGGGGACGCGGCGCTGGCGCCGGCCGGGGCGTTCGTGGCGGCAGCCGGCCGCGCGTGGAAGACGTAGGTGCCGCTCAGTCCATCGAGCACCACGCGCTCCACCGGCGCGTCGCCCGTCCGGAGGAAGGGAATGAACCAGCGCGGCGTGATCTCCACTTGGCCCGCCCGCAGGTCGGTGCCGCCCTCGGGAACGTGGCGCACGTCCACGAGGCGCACGCCCGTGAGGGTGAAGGTGTCCCAAAGGCTGCCCTCGACTCGCTCCACACGCAGGTCGAGGCCGCGCCGCGTCGCCGCCCGTTCCAGGGCCGTGCGCAGCGCCCACTGCGCCGGGGCCGGGTGCAACAGCACCGATGCCAGCGCCGTCAGCAGCAGGCCAAGGACGAGCCAGCGCGAGACGCGGCGGCGCGGCGGGGCGGAAGGAGAAGCCACGGGCAAGGGTCAGCGGGCGGTGGACGAGTGCCGGAAAACTCGCAGCTCGAAACTCGAAACTCGAAACAAGCGCCGGAAAAAACGGCAAGCCCCGGAAGCTTTCCTGATCGCGCACGCTCCCCGCCTTCGGGCCTTTGTTCTTTCAGGCCTTGTTTCGGGCTTCGAACTTCGAGTTTCGAGTTTCATGTCTTCCATTCTTCCATCCGCGCACCGGCCGGCTCCAAATCAGCCCATCGCCCAGAATTTCTCGAAGGCCCCGCCCCAGCCGCGGCTTTCCACGTTGGCGCGGGCCTGGCGGCCGAGCTGGCCGCGCCGCGCCGGGTCGCGCAGCAGCGCCGCCGCGGCGCTCGTGAGGGAGTCCAGGTCCAGGCCGCGGGTGACGACTCCCGTCACGCCGTCCTCGACCAGCTCACGCGGGCCGCCTTGGTCGGAAACGATGATGGGCAGGCCGCTCGCCTGGGACTCGACGACCACGTTGCCGTAGGTGTCGGTGACGCTCGGGAAGAGGAACAGGTCGGCCGAGGCGTAGGCGCGCGCGAGGTCCTCGCCGGCCAGGATGCCGGTGTAGATCCCGTCGGGCAGGAGGCGACGCATCTCGGGCATCCACACGCCATCGCCCACCACGGCGGCGCGCACGGGCAATCCATGCTCCTCATGGAGGCGGCGCAGGCACGCGGCGAAGAGGTCGAGCTGCTTTTCCACCGAGACGCGGCCCACGTAGAGCACGATGAGGTCGCCCTCCCCCGCCCCGCGCTGGCGCCAGAATTGGGGATCGCGCTTGGCCGGATGAAAGAGGTCCGTGGCCACGCCGCGCGGCAGGAGGCGAATCTTCTCGGCCGCGATGCCGCGCGCGGCGAGGAGCGCGCGGTAGGGCTCGGAGTTGGCGAACACCACGTCGAACTGGCCGTAGAACCAGCGCATGTAATTCCACGAGAGCGACTCCATGAAGGCGTCGTCGGTGAGGATCTGCACGTAGTAGGGAATGTCCGTGTGGTAGATGCCGGACACGCGCAGGCCGAACATCTTGGCGGCGAGCAGCGCCGTGAGCCCCACCGGGCCGGGCGTGGAGATGATCAGCTCGGAGAACTGCTCGCGCTGGATGTAGTCGAGCATCTCCAGCACGGGCGGGAAGGTGAGCTTCTGCAGCTCGTATTCGGGAATCTCGAACTCGCCCACCGGCGGGAAGTTCTTCACCGGGATGCCCGGCCCGAGGTCCAGCGGCGGGCGCGAGGTGACGATGCGGATGTCGCGCCCGGCGGCGTTCCCGGCGGCCACGAGGCGCTGGATGGTGGTGGCCACGCCGTTGATGTCCTCCAGCGTGTCCGTGAACCACGCGCGCTTCTCGTTGCGCAGGGCGGCGGGCGGCTGGTCCGCGAACGAGCGACCGAGCGCGAAGAGGCGATCACGGTCCGGCGCCTGCGAGCGCAGCGCGAAGAGGTAGGGCGCGAGCGAGAGCGCCAGCGGCACCACGGCCGAGATGGCCTGCATGGCCTCGATGACGTTGCCGCCCGAGAGCTGGCGCAGGAAGCGCGTGAAAAAGCGGTAGGCGAGCTGGTTGAGGAAGAGGTTTCCGATGGCGAACGAGCGCCGCTCCGGCTCCGCAATTCCTGCCGTGGCCTCGGCGATGGCGGCGCGCACCGCGGGGCCGGAGAAATACTTCGACAATTCGCGCCACACGGAAAGATGGCCCGGCCGCACCACCTCGAAGATGCGGCCGTCGAGGATGCTCTGCGCGAGGAACCCCGCCTTCTCGGCGAGCGAGAACTCGGTGGGATCCTTCCCCTCCAGGAAGCGCGACACCGCCTTCTCGACGAGCGCGGGCGCGGCGCTCTTGCCGGAGTTGCCCGCCTTGGAAAGCACGCGCTCCTTGGCGAATTCCCACGCCGTGTTGTAAAGCCCGTGCGCCACCGTGAGCGGGTCGCCCGGCGCGCCGTGCGGGGTGGCGCGGCGCTCGCGCAGGTGCGCGAGGAATTCCTCCGCGCTCGCCGCCGGCGGCGTCTCGGTCCAGGCGCGGCCGGGAAAGTAGCCGCCGTGGTCGTCCGAGCCGCCGACGAGGCATTTCTTCCACGGCTCGGGATGCGTGGGCGCGAGGCCATGGCGGTTGGCGAACTCGTCGATCTTGGCCGGCGTCAGCGCGCCGAGCCACTCGCGCGCGAGCGTGGAAAGCAGGTGGTGGCGCAGGCCGTTGATCCCCTCGAAATGGGAAAAGAGGAGCACCAGCTTCTCCCAGTGCGCCGCCTCCAGTCGCGCGCCGGGATCGTAGAGCGGATGCGCGACGGCGTGCGCGAGGTTTTCCGCGGCGAGAAGGCGCTGAAGGTCGAGGATATTTGCGCGGGCCGGCGCGATGTCGCGGTGCTGCGCCTCGGTCAGCCCCCACACCAGCAGGTGGATCTCGGCGCGATCATCCGGGAAGTGCGTGGTGACCTGCTCGGAAAGGAACACGCCCGGCCGGCCCGCGAGCGTGAGGGCGCCGTCGAGGGTGTTGTGGTCGGTGAGCGTGACGAAGTCCATGCCCTGGGCGCGGAGGGCATCGTAGAGGCGCGCCGGGGCCGAGAGCGAGTCCGGGATGCCAAAGCGCCGCAGGAGCCACTCGGCCGCCTGGTCCGAGTAGCGCGAGTGGAGATGAAGGTCGGCCCGGGACAAGGGGAAAGGATTAAGCTTCAGGCTTCAAGCTTCAAGGAAGGCCGAAAGGATGAAGCGGCGAAAAGGAAGGAGGCAGCTGCCGAAGAATCGGCGCGCCCGACTTTTCGGGCCTTTCGCCTTTCCTCCTTCCTTGAAGCTTGATGCTTGTAGCTTGAACTTTTCCTACCGCAGGATCTGCGCGAAGGCGGCCGCCTCGCCGGGCGTCAGCCGCGGGTTGCCGGAGTTCATCGCGGGGTTGTAGGCCAGCTCCACCCCGCCGCCGCCGAGGGACACGGCGCGCACCTCGCCGCCGAAGCGGATGTCGCCCAGCTTCGCCAGCTCCGCGCCCGCCGGGGCGGAGGCCGCGCGCGCGAAGGCGTCCGCGAAGAGCGCCTGCACCTGCGCGACCGACTTGGAGCGGCCCGTGGAGAGGGTGAAATACTGGAACGTGAACCCGTTCGCGCCGGGCGTCCCCTTGCGGTCAAGGACAAACTTGAGCTGGTGCCCCTTCTCCGCCGAGCCCTTTGCGCCGGTGGCCTGCACCGAGCAGGACGCCCCCGAGTCCGCCGCGGGCATCGAGCCGAAGGAATACGTGAAGGCCGGGCGCGGCGTCGGGGCCACCGGCTCGGCGGGCCGCACCGGCACGGCGGCTTCCTGCGCCGGCAGCGCGGACGCCAGCGCGGCAAGGGCGAGCGGGAAAACGAGGAGACGCGGGAGGTTCATCCCCGATGCTGCCCGCCGGGGCGGAGGGGCGCAACGCGAAATACGTCCCCGCGCCCCGTGGCCGGCCTGCGCAAGGTCTTTATGGAGTGCGGGAGCTTGCTCCCGCTCTCAACACGCTCCCGCTGCCGAGGCCGCCGCCCCGGCTTCCATCGTCAACGGGTCGAGCGCGGTGGCAGGCCACCGCCCTCCAAAACGCGCCCGACCTCGCGAGGCAAAGGCTCCGGGCGCGCCAGAGCTCACGCCGCCCCGCCCGCCCCATCGCCGGCCGACGGCTCGACGCCCTCGGCCTCATCGGCCTCCGCGCGGACCACGCGGGCGATGTCGGCCAGGGTCTCGTCGTCGGGAAGGTTCATGAGCCGCACGCCCATCGTGTTGCGGCCGGCCTCGCGGATCTCGCCCACGCGGATGCGGGTGGTCTGGCCCTTGGAGGTGGTGAGCATCAGCTCGTCCTCCTCGTGCACCGCCAGGGCGGAGATCACGGCGCCGGTCTTGTCGCCGGTCTTCATCGTGATGATGCCCTTGCCGCCGCGCGACTGCGTGCGGTATTCGTCGAACGCGGTGCGCTTGCCCACGCCGTTCTCGCCGGCCACGAGCAGCGTCGCGTTCTCCTCGACGACGGCCATGGCCACGACGTAGTCGCTCGCCTCGGGGCGAATGCCCCACACGCCCACCGTGGCGCGGCCCTGCGCGCGCAGGTCGTTTTCGTGGAAGCGCAGGCTCATGCCCTCGTGCGTGACGAGGATGATCTCGTCGTTGCCGTTCGTCAGCTTGGCCTCGATCAACTCGTCGCCCTCCTCGATCATCACGGCGATGATGCCGCCCTTCCGCACGTTCTTGAAGTCGGAAAGGTTCGTCTTCTTCGTGATGCCCGAGCGGGTGGCGAACACGATGTTTCGCGCGGGATCCCACGTCTCGTCCTCGCGGCCGGCGCCGAGCGACGGGATGCGGATCATGGCGGCGATCTTCTCGTCGGCGCGCAGCTCGAGCACGTTTGCGAGGGAGCGGCCCTTGGAATTGCGCGAGCCCTCCGGCACCTCATAGACGCGCTCCAGATACATGCGGCCGTCGCGCGTGAAAAAGAGGAGGTAGTCGTGCGTGCTGGCGGTGAAGAGGTGCTCGACGAAGTCGCCCTCGTCGGCCGCCGTGCCGTCGCCCTCGCGCACGGTGATGCCGCTCACGCCCTTGCCGCCGCGCCGCTGCGCGCGCCACTCGCCGGCATCGGTGCGCTTGATGTAGCCGCGGTGCGTGATGGTGATGAGGCAGGGCTTGTTCGGGATCAGGTCCTCGATGGCGATGTCGCCGGCGTCCGGCACGATCTCGGTGCGGCGCGGGCGGGCGTGCTTGGCCTTCAGCGCGAGCAGCTCGTCGCGCACGATGGAGTCCACGCGCACGGCGCGGGCGAGGATGTCGCGGAGGTCATCGATGCGCGCGAGGACCGCGGCGTATTCGCCCGAGACCTTGTCGCGCTCCAGGCCGGTGAGCTGGTAAAGGCGCAGCTCAAGGATCTGGTCGGCCTGCGCCTCGGTGAGGCGGTAAAGGCCATCCGTCAGGCGCTCCGGGGTGCGCACGCGCACGCCGTAGGCCTCGACCGTGGCCTGGTCCCAGCCGCGCTTCAGCAGGCCGGCGCGGGCCTCGTCGCGCGAGGCGGAGGCGCGGATGAGGGCGATGAAGTCGTCCAGGTTGCCGATGGCGACGAGGAAGCCCTCCAGGTGCTCGGCGCGCTCCTCGGCCTTGCGGAGCTGGAACGCCGTGCGGCGCGTGATGACCTCGCGGCGATGCTCGAGGTAAGCCTGGAGGGCATCGCGCAGCGAGAGGAGGCGCGGCCGGCCGTGGTCGATGGCGAGCATCTGCACCGAGAACGATGACTCCAGCGCCGTGGAGTTGTAGAGGTTGTTGAGGACCACCTCGCCGACGGCCTCCTTCTTCAGCTCGACCACGACGCGCGTGTTCTCGTCCGACTCGTCGCGCACGGCGGAGATGCCGGCGAGGAGCTTGGCGTTCACCAGGTCCGCGATGCGCTCGACGAGCAGCGCGCGGTTCACGCCGTAGGGAATCTCGGTGATGACGATGCGCTCGCGGTTGGCGCGCTCGTCGGGCTGGATCTCGGCGCGCCCGCGCACGCGCAGCGAGCCGCGGCCGGTGGCGTAGTAGGACTGGATGCCCGCGGTGCCGTGGAGCACGCAGCCGGTGGGGAAGTCCGGCCCCGGCACGATGGTGCGCAACTCCTCCGCGGTGATCTCCGGGTTCTCGATGACCGCCGCCACGGCGTCCGCGATCTCGCCGAGGTTGTGCGGCGGGAGGTTCGTCGCCATGCCGACGGCGATGCCCGTGCCGCCGTTGACGAGGAGGTTCGGAAACGCGGCCGGGAAGACGGTGGGCTCGGTGAGGCGCTCGTCGTAATTCGGGACGAAGTTCACCGTGTCCTGCTCCATGTCGGACATCAGCGCGCCGCCGAGGGCCGTCAGGCGGGCCTCGGTGTTGTGGTTGACGAAGCCGTTCGCCACGAACGAGTGGCAAAGCGAGTCCACGCGCAGCGAATAGACCGGCTGCTCGCCAGCGTCCTCGACCCGCTCCACGCGCTCGAAGAGGTAGCCGGCGCGGGCGATGCGCTCCACGGCGGCGAAGGCTTCCGCCGGCAGGGCCTCCGCCAGCCGGGGCAGCGCGGCGAGGAGGCGCGCGGGGCGGTCGAAATTGTTCTTGGAAAGCCACTCGCGCTGGCCGCGCAGCGCGCTCGCGCGCACCGGCTCGGCGAGGAACGGGACGAAGTCGCTCTGCGAAAGCGCCCGGCCGCCGTGACGCGCGATGGCATCGGCGAGCGCGCCGCGCTTCGCGGCCGAGGCGAAGCCGATGGACGCCTCGAAGCGCCGCAGCGCGTCCACGCCCACGATGCCCAGGCGGAAGGCGCCGCGAGCCTTTTCCTCCCCGAGCGCCGCCGCGATGCCGAAGCGGAGCAGCAGCGTTTGCACGTCGCGCAGCAGCGGGCGGCCCTTCGAGGAGAGGCCCACGCGCAGGAGGCTCTGGCCGGAGCGCTCCACCGCGCCGTCGCCCTCGTAATATCCGCGCAGGAACGCCGCGGCCACGCCCCGCGGCGAGCGCAGCACCGCCGCCGGGACGCGCCGGGTCGCCGAGCGGCCCGACAAGCCGAGCGCGCGCAGGAAGGCGATCACCTGCTGCGCAACGACCTGCATCTGCCAGAACGGCTTCTTCCCGTGGCCGACCGGCGGGCGCAGGAACTCGTGGAGGCGGCAGTCCGGGAACACCCGCGCCCACGCGGCGCGGAAGGCATCCGCGAAGTCGCCCGGCACGTTGGTGAACTCGACGACCCCCCGCCGGAACGTGCCCTCGGCGAGCAGCGCGCCGAGGAGGAAGGCGGCGTCCTCGCTGAGTTCCGCCGGCAACTGGTGCCGGCGCGCCCGGGATGCCTCCGGCAGCTCCGGCCAGAACGGCCGCAGGTCCACCGGCGCCTCGGGCCAGAGCGTGGCGTCGTCGCGGTCGAGCACGAGGAAGTCGCCCGGCCGCACGTTGGCGACCGTCTTCCACACGAGCTTGGTCGGCTGTCCCGGCGGGCCGGGCACGGCGGCGAGCAAGGGATGGTTCAGCGAGCTGGTGACTTCATAGCCGCGGCGCGTCACGACGCGGCGCGTGGGGTGCGCGCCGCAATCCCACCACTTGCTCGCGGCGCTCACCTTGCCGTCCATCGAGAGCACGCGGGCGGCGATGTCCTCGCCGCCGCCGGCCGAGACCTCGGCGATGGGGACGAGGCCGCGCTCGGTCACGACGAGCGTGTCGCCCGTGACGCAGTATCGCATCGCCGCCGGCGGGTCGCCCTCGACGGAGCCGAAGTTCCCCTGCGGGTCCACGAGCGGGTCGCGCATGGCCCACGGCTGAGCCATGTGGACGAGCGTGGGGTAGATCACCGCCTCGCCGTGCGGGTGGTAGTTGCCCGAGGTGTCGCCGCAAATCTTCGCGCACTTCATCGGCTTGCGGCCGGGGTAGAGCGACAGCTCGTGCATCGCGTAGAGGATGCGGCGCTGCGAGGGCTTGAGGCCGTCGCGCGCGTCGGGGAGGGCGCGCGAGATGATCACGCTCATCGAGTAATCGAGGAACGAGCGCGACATTTCCTCGGCGATGCGGATAGGCTCGACTTTGCCAGCGAAGGACATGGGAAACGGGGAGGGCGGAGAGGCGGATGACCGGGCGGGGAACCCTGGCGCCGACGGCACACGCGGCGGCGGCATTATGGAAGCGAAACGGTAGCGGGGAACGCCCGTGGAACAACGAAAAAGGCCGGCAAACGCAAGGTTTTCGGCCCCCTGTCGCGTCACCGCCGGAGCCGTGTCCGCGGGCTTGCGCCGGGGCCGGGCGACGCGCAGAATCGCCGCCGATGCCTGACGCCGCTTTTCCGCCGATCCAGCCCCGCTGGTCGCCC
>CALMOL010000381.1 GCA_937871685.1 uncultured Verrucomicrobiota bacterium | reverse complement strand
GGGGGCGACGCCCCCCGGCCGCCGGCCACGCGTGCGCGCCGCCGCGGCGCGCCCGCCCGGCACCGGGTCGCGCCGGCGCGCGGCGATCTCGCGGGCGAAGGGCAGCGCCGGCGCTCCCATGCGCCCCAGCGCCCGGAGGGCGGTGCAGCGCATCTCGGGGTCGCGGTCGCGCAGGCGCGCGGCGGCCTCGCGGGCGAAGGCCGCGCCTTCCTTTCCCATCAGTCCCAGCGCGTTGAGGGCCGCGGAGCGCACGTGGCGGTCCGGGTCGTCGAGCCGGGCGGCCACGGCGGGCGCGAAGGCCGCGGCGGGGCCGCTGCTCCAGCGCGAGAAGTCCGGCTTGGTCTCCGGCTCGAACTCGCCGGCCGCGCGCATCGCGTCCTCGGCGAAGCCTGCGCTCATCGAGCCAAGCACCTCGACGGCGAGCACGCGCACCTCCGGGTCAGGATCGGCGCAGCGCGCGGCGAGCGCCCGCAACGCGGCGGGCGGCGCCTTTCTCAGCCGCAGGAGCGCGGCGGAAACGGCGTCGCGGTTGATGATGGCGGCGCTGGTGGAGCGCGTGCCGAGCAGGGCGACGATCTCCTCCGCATGGGCGTCCGTCTCATTGAGGAAGCTGAGCGCGCGCACGGCCCCCAGGCGCACGTCGGGCTCCGGGTCGGCCAGGAGCGCGGCCAAGGCGGGAAGATGCGGCGCGGCCGCCGGCCCCGACTGGCCCAAGGCCTCGGCGGCATTCTCCCGCACGTCCGCGTCCGGATCCGCGAGGCAGGCGGCGAGGGCCCAGGCAAAGGGCGCGCCGGCATGGCCCCGCGCCAGCGCCTGCGCCGTCTCAGCGCGCACCCTGGGGTCGGCATCGTCGAGCAAGGGGCTGATCTTGCCCGCGTGCGCACCCACCCACTCCGGGACTTGGACCAAGGCTCGCAGCGCGGCGCGGTGGACACCCGCGTCCGCATGCGTGAGGAGCGCGGCAAGCTCCGCGGGAAGCGTCCCCGGCGGGCTGGGCGCCCGGCGCAGCAAGCCGGCCAGGACGGGAGGTGTGGAATCGCCTTCCTCGTTGCCAAAGGCCGAGGCCGCGGCTTGCGCGATCTCCCGGGTCTCTCCCCGCCGAACGATGAGCGTCTCGGCCGCGGCCATCCGTTTGGCGGGATCTTCATCCGAGAGCTGACGGAGCGCAGCGTCGAAGCTCAGGGCCGGCGAGGATTCCCGCGGCGCGCCCGGCGATTCCACCCGGCGAAGCGACCAAGCGGCTGCCTGGGCCACGGCGAGCCGGCGGTCCGCGCGCAGGGCGGCGATCTTTTCCGCCGCGGGGGAACCCGCCGCCAGCCCCATGTTCCCAAGCAGGATGACGGCGGCGCGGCACACGTCGGGATCGGGATCGTCCAGGCGCGCGGCCGCCTCGACCGGCGTGATGGGCACGTCGTTCTGCGCGCCGCCCGGGTGATGCGCCCAGCCTGCGCGGACGAGAATGCGGAAGGCCTCGCGCTGGACGGCCGGGTCCGGGTTGTCGAGGGCGGCGCGGATGCCGGCGGCCTGCGCCTCGGCGGGAAAATGAGCGTCGCCGTCAGGGGAATCCCCGCCTTCTTCCGACGCCGGGGCCACGGCCGCCCCGAGCAAAAGGGCGACGAGGAAGAGGACGCGCGCCCGGCGGTTCATGGGGCAGGGAATTCGGCGGCGGCAGCCTCGTCCGCCGCGCCGCGGCGCGCCTTCTCCAGCCGCGTCATGCGGCCCTGGAACTGGCTCATCGCGTAGGCGAGGAATTCGTCCTCCTTCAGTCCGAAGGGCATGTGGTCGCCATACGGCTCGAACTGGCCGCGCACCACGCCCAGCGCCAATTCCAGCAATTCTCCCATGCGCTGCTCCAGCACCTCGTAGAGCGAGGGGTCGGCGGCGATCAGGCGGCCGAGCAGGTGGACTCCGTAGGCGATGTGCCGCGACTCGTCGCGCTGGAGCAGCCCGATGCCCTCGCGCAGGCCGGGCATCAGGTCCTGCGCCTCCAGCATCGCCTGGTAGCCGTGGTAGCCGGTCTCGGCGAGCGTGCCCTCGACGACGAGGTTGTAGGTGGCCGAGGCGCGCAGCTGCGCGGCCGGCGAGGGATCGGCGAGCAGCGCGTTCATCGCCTGCGGCAGCTCGCGCAGAAAGATCGCCTCCCACGCCGGCGTCTGGTAGCGGGCGAGGTCGCCGGCCTCGTCGGCGCCGACCACCTCGTCCACCCAGCGGCGAAAGAACTCCAGGTGCTTGGCCTCCTCGAAGAGGAAGGTGGTCAGATACATCTCCTCCTCCAGCCGGCCCTCGCGCGCCACGGCGAGGATCAGCGGCAGGATGTCCTGCGTGACGGATTCCTCGCCTCCTTGGAACAGGGCGGTGAGGCGGAGGATCACGTCGCGCTCGTCGGCGGCGAGGCGCTTCCAGTCCTCGCGATCCCGCGCGAGGTCGATGGCGCGCGGGTCCCACGTGCCCTCGCGCTTGGCGCGGTGGTAGAGCTTCATCGGCAGCGAGCCATGC
>CALMOL010000380.1 GCA_937871685.1 uncultured Verrucomicrobiota bacterium | reverse complement strand
TCTATGAATACTTCCTCACCCGCTTCGCCAGCGCCGAGGGCAAGAACGGCGGCCAGTTCTACACCCCGAACAGCGTGGTGCGCCTGCTGGTCGAGATGCTCGCTCCCTACAAGGGCCGCATCTACGATCCCGCCTGCGGCTCCGGCGGCATGTTCGTGCAGTCCGAGAAGTTCGTGGAGACCCACGGCGGCCGGCTGGGCGACCTCTCCATCTGCGGCCAGGAGAGCAACGCGACCACGCGCCGTCTGGCCATCATGAACCTGGCCATCCGCGGCATCGAGGCCGACTTCGGCCCCGAGCACGCCGACACCTTCCGGCGCGACCTCCATCCCGACCTGCGCGCCGACTACGTGCTGGCCAACCCTCCCTTCAACGATTCCGACTGGTTCCGCCGGGACGACGACGTGCGCTGGCAGTTCGGCGTGCCGCCGCGCGGCAACGCGAACTTCGCCTGGGTGCAGCACTTCATCCACCACCTCGCGCCCCACGGCATGGCCGGCTTCGTCCTCGCCAACGGCTCCATGGCATCTCAACAGTCCGGCGAAGGCGAAATCCGCCGCGCCATCATCGAGGCTGACCTCGTGGACTGCATGGTCGCTCTTCCCGGCCAGCTCTTCTACTCCACGCAGATTCCCGTCTGCCTGTGGTTCCTGGCGAAGAGCAAAAATGCCGACGCCAAGCGCAGCTTCCGCGACCGCCGCCGGCAGACGCTTTTCATCGATGCCCGCAAGCTCGGCACCCTCGTGGATCGCGTGCACCGCGAGCTGAGCAACGCGGATCTCGGAAGGATCGTCGGCACTTACCACGCATGGCGCGGCGATTCTGGGAAGCGTCTGACTACGGATCAGAAGGCTTCAAGTTACGCCGATATTCTCGGCTTTTGCCGCTCCGCCAGCGCCGCCGAGATCGCCTCGCACAGCCACGTTCTCACGCCCGGCCGTTACGTCGGCGCCGAGGAAGTCGAAGACGACGGCGACCCCTTCGAGGAAAAGCTGCCACGTCTCCTCGCCGAACTGCATGCTCAGTTCGCTGAGTCTGCAAGACTGGAGCAGGCAATCAAAGCAAACCTAAAGGTGCTGGGATATGGCGGTTGAACATTGGCCTCTAGTTCCGCTCGGCGAGCTCACCGAGAATCTCGATGGTCGTCGGATTCCGGTGAAGGAAATCGACCGCATGCCGGGGCCGTATCCCTACTACGGTGCTTCGGGCATTGTGGACCAAGTCGATGGCTACCTTTTCGACGGCGAGTATCTGCTTATTGGCGAGGATGGTGAAAACCTGCGCACTCGTCAGACGCCGATCGCGTTCATGGCGACTGGAAAATTTTGGGTAAACAACCACGCGCACATCGTTCGGGGAAACCATCGCGCCGACACTCGCTTTCTCAGCTACGTCCTTTCGCAGACTGACATTAGCGGATACCTCACTGGCTCAACGATGCCCAAGCTGACGCAGGGCAACCTGAACCGCTTGCCAGTTATCGCTCCACCCCTCTCCGAGCAAAAAACCATCGCAGCAGTGCTTGGGGCACTGGACGACAAGATCGAATTGAACCGGCGGATGAACGCAACGCTAGAGGCGGTGGCGCGGGCGCTGTTCCAAAGCTGGTTTGTGGATTTCGACCCCGTCCGCGCCAAGCTCGACGGCCGTCAGTCTCACAGCTTTGTCCCCGCCACCGCCACCATCTTCCCCGAACACTTCGAGCACGGGGAGGATGGATTGCTTCCGGTTGGCTGGCGTCACGCCAACATCGGCGAACTCTGTGGCGTCAATGGGTGCACACTCAGCAAGCACGACGACTTCGAGACTCTCGAATACGTCGAGATTTCGGAAGTGAGCCGCGGAAACATCGCGAGTATCGCCACTTACACTCGCGGCGAAGAACCGAGTCGGGCGCGCCGCCGGCTACGTCACGGTGACACCGTCCTCTCCACGGTTCGCCCAGACCGCGGTTCCTACTTCCTCGCGCTAAATCCCCCTTTGAACCGCGTTGCCTCCACCGGCTTCGCCGTTCTCACGCCGACGAAGGCACCGTGGTCATTCATCCACGCCGCGCTCACTTTGCCAGAAATCTCTGACTACCTTGGCCAAATGGCAGACGGCGGAGCCTACCCTGCCGTGCATCCCGAAATCATCGGTGCGATCAAGGTCGCCGTGCCGGACGAACCGAAGATTCTCGAAGCATTCCACCGCACGTGCGCGCCGCTGTTTGAGCAAGCCGAAGCCAACCGCGTCCAGTCCCGCACCCTCGCTGCCCTGCGCGACGCGCTGCTGCCCAAGCTTCTGAGCGGCGAGTTACGAGTGGAGAGCAACGCGACCGGAGACACCGCTTTAGCATGAACAACATCGGACTTGGTTACGGAAGCGAGTGGCACATGCTGCGGATGCTTGGGCGGCACCGAGCGTGGTTTACCCAGCAGGTGCTAGGCATCACCGGCGGGCGCGCTCTGACGTGGCAGGACTTCGGCTTTACCCAGAGTATTGCGAAGGCCTCCAACTACGGCGACGCGGAATCCAAAGGGATGGATTTCTTGCCCATCGAAGATCCGGCTCGGGTCGCGTGGCGAGAATGGTGGCCGCAATCGGGGGGCGTGCAGAATTGGGACGCCATCGGGACGTTGGAGCTGGAGGGGGTGCGTGAGTGGGTGCTCGTTGAGGCCAAAGGAAACTTGGAGGAGCTGGAGAGCGGCACCAAGGCCGCGGCGCACGGCGGGCTGCCGCTGATCCAGCAGCGATTGCGCGAGTCGCAGGCGGCCTTTGGCGTCACCTCCGGGGGAGACTGGACCAAGCTCTACTACCAGTATGCGAATCGGCTGGCGGCACTGCATTTCCTCACGCAGCGCGGCGTCCCAGCTCGGTTGGTTTTTGTTTATTTCACTGGGGATGCTACCAGCGGTCGAACTTGTCCCGCGTCCGCGTCTCAATGGCATCCTGCGCTGGAGGCTGTGAAGAAGCATCTGGGCCTGACGGGGCACAGCGCGTTGGAGGAACGGGTGCACGAACTCTTCGTGCCGACCTGTCCGTTGACCAAGCTTGGGCACGGAGAAGTCCTCCAGTAGGTCGTTCTCGCTATGCATCCGCGCGTCACGGAGTTTCACTGCATCATGCCGCTGGAGAACATTCCATCGGTGATGGAGCATGGAATCCTGTCGCACGAGCGCGTGGCGCGCTTGCCCCACTCCTCCGTGGCCATGAGCCTCATCCAGGAGCGGCGGGATGCGAAGCAGGTGCCGGGCGGCTTGAAGCTTCGCCAATACGCCAACCTGTATCTCCACGCTCGAAATCCGATGCTTTATAAGCTTCAGGGTCGCTTCGCCGAGCTTTGCGTGCTGCGAGTCGCGGTGGAGGTTTGCCAGCTAGACGGCGTGGTGGTCGCCGATCGCAACGCTTCCAGCGATTACGTGCGTTTCCTGCACCCGGACCAATGGCGAGTGCTCGACTTCGATGCCATCTACGCGCTGGATTGGCGCCATCCCGATGATCCGGCCGCGTTCTACCGTCACAAGTCGCAGAAGTGCGCCGAGGTGCTGGTGCCCGATCGGGTGGAAGCGCGTTTTCTGACCGGGGCCTGCGTCGCGGAAAACGCCACCGTGGATCGTCTCCGATCATTGGGCTTTGCCCTTCCCGTCGAAGTGACGCCCGTGTTATTCTTCGCCCGCTGACTCGTTCCCCGTTCGAGCCATGTTCAAAGCCCTCATTGGAAACCTCTTCGTCAGCCGGGCGCAAACCCTGGTGAACACGGTGAACTGCGTGGGCATCATGGGCACAGGCGTGGCGCTGGAGTTCAAGAAGGCCTACCCGGCGATGTTCGAGGACTACGCGGCGCGCTGCGCGCGCGGTCTAGTCCGGCTGGGTGAGCCATATCTCTACCGCGACCTGAGCGGCGCGAGGATCGTGAACTTCCCCACGAAGGACCATTGGCGCTCGGCCTCGCGGCTCGCGGACATCGAGCGCGGGCTCGACCATTTTCTGGCCTGCGCGGGGGAGTGGGATATTCAGAGCGTGGCATTTCCCCCCCTCGGCTGCGGCAACGGAGGATTGGCGTGGGCGGAGGTGGGACCGCTCATTTACTCGAAGCTGCGCCGCGTGGACTTCGACGTGGAGGTTTACGCGCCTTACGGCACGTCGAAGAACGAACTGACCCTCGAATTTCTGGGGGCGGATTCCCAGATGAGCCTCGACGGGAAGGGGCGGCGGCGCGAGCGGCTGAATCCCGAGTGGGTGGTGCTCATGGAGGTCCTTCGGGAACTGGGAAATCAGCCCTACGCGAATCCAGTCGGCCGGACGATCTTCCAAAAGATCTGCTACGTGGTGACCGAGATGGGCGTGCGGACGGGCTTCCAGTTCGGCAAGGGGAGCTACGGGCCCTTCGCCGACGAGGTGAAGCTGGCGCTGCACGAATTCGCCAACCGCAACTGGGTGCAGGAGGCCCAGCTCGGAAAGATGACGGCGCTCCGCGTGGGATCTCAATACGAGCGCGACCGCGGCAAGTTCACGGAGGTGACCGGCCGCCACGAGAAGAAGATCGCGAAGACCGTGGACCTTTTCAGCCGGATCAAGAGCACCGCGCAGGCGGAGGAGGTGCTGACCGTGCTCTTCGCAAGCCGGCAGGTGAAGCAGGCGCACCCGCACGCGGAGGTGGCCGAGCAGCAGCTCTACGACTACATTCTCGATTGGAAAAAGGCGTGGCGGACGGACGAGAAGAAGCAGGCGGTGGCAAGCGCAATCCGCAACCTCGTGGCGCTTGGCTGGATGCGCTTGCAGTGGAGCGAATCGCTGCCGGAGGCGGCTTGACCGGCCATGCCCATTCTCAGCGAATCCGTCGTCGAGGAGGCTGCGCTCGCTTGGTTCGGCAAGCTGGGCTACGCCTCGGCGCACGGGCCGCACCTCGCGCCGGGAGAGCCGGGAGCGGAGCGGGAGGGATTTGGCGATGTGCTCTTGGTCGGCCGCCTGCGCGAAGCGATTCGGCGGCTGAATCCAGCCGTGCCCGCGGAAGTGCGGGAGGAGACGCTGCGGAAGGTGTGGCGGCTGGCGTCGTCTTCGCTGGTGCAGGCGAATCGTGCCTTTCACCGGATGCTGCGCGACGGGGTGGCGGTCGAGTATCCGCGGCCCGACGGCTCTATCGCGGGCGATCATGTGCGCCTAGTGGATTTCGGCGACGAGGAGGCCAACGACTGGTTAGTCGTCAACCAGTTCACGGTGATCGAAGGCGGGCACAACCGCCGGCCGGACATTGTGGTCTTCGTCAATGGGCTGCCGCTGGCCTTGATCGAGTTGAAAAACGCGGCGGACGAGAACGCGACGATCTGGAGCGCCTACGCGCAGCTCCAAACCTATAAGGCGGAGATTCCCTTGCTGCTGCAATACAACGCGCTGCTCGCGGTGAGCGACGGCCTCCAGGCGCGAATTGGCTCGCTCACGGCGAACCAGGAATGGTTCAAGGTTTGGCGCACCATCGACGGCACGGCCGACGCACCGCCGAGCGTGCTGGAATTGGAAACGCTGGTGCAAGGAGCCTTCGAGCGGAGGCGCTTCCTCGATCTGCTCCAGCACTTCATCGCTTTCGAAGAAGACCCGGACAGCGGCACGTCGCACAAGATCATCGCCGGCTACCACCAATTCCACGCGGTGAACGCGGCCGTGGAGGAAACGGTGCGGGCCTCCGGCATGATGCTGAAGAATCGAGCGCAGGAGGATGGTGGTTGCTATTGGGTGGGGGCGATGGCCGGCGGCCGGCCGGGCGACCGCCGTGCCGGCGTGGTCTGGCACACGCAGGGGAGCGGCAAGAGTTTCTCCATGCTCTTCTACACCGGGCGGGTCGTGCGGCATCCGGCGATGCGCAACCCAACGCTCGTCGTGCTCACGGATCGCAACGATCTCGACGACCAGCTCTTCGGACAGTTCCAACGCTGCCATGACCTCCTCGGCCAGATGCCCGTGCAGGCCGACAGCCGCGAGCGGCTACGCGAGCTCTTGGCCGTGGCCAGTGGGGGCGTGGTCTTCACCACCATCCAGAAGTTCTTCCCCGAGGGCACGAGTCGGATGCCGGTTCTCTCGGAGCGGCAGAACATCGTGGTGATCGCCGACGAGGCGCACCGCTCGCAATACGGCTTCGGCGTTCACCTCAACCCGAAGACCGGCGAGAAGCGCGTGGGTCTAGCCGCGAACCTGCGCGACGCACTGCCGAACGCGAGTTTCATCGGCTTCACCGGCACGCCCATCGAGAAGACCGACGCCAACACGCGCGCGGTCTTCGGCGACTACATCTCCATCTACGACATCCAGCGCGCGGTGGCCGACCACGCCACGGTGCCCATCTACTACGAGAGCCGCATCGCCAAGCTGGGTCTGAATGCCGCCACGCTGCCGGCCATCGACGAGGAGTTCGAGGAAATCACCGAAGGCGAGGAGCTGACGGCGAAAGAGAAGCTCAAGACGAAGTGGGCCGCGCTGGAGGCGCTGGTGGGTGATTCGAAACGCGTCGCGCTCATCGCCGCTGATCTCGTCACGCACTTCGAGAAGCGCTGGGAGGCGATGGACGGCAAGGCGATGATTGTCTGCATGAGCCGCCGCATTTGCGCGGACCTCTACGACGCGATCACGAAGCTCCGCCCCGATTGGGCCAGCGCGCCCAGCGACGACACCGAGGCCGAGAAGGGGAAAGCCTGCGTGGTGAAGGTGGTAATGACCGGCAGCGCCGACGACGGCCCCGCGTGGCAGCCGCACATCCGAAACAAGGACAAGCGCCACAAGCTGGCGAACCGCTTCAAGGACAGCAAAGACCCCTTCCGCATCGTCATCGTGCGCGACATGTGGCTCACCGGCTTCGACGCGCCGTGTCTGCACACCATGTATGCGGACAAGCCGATGCAAGGCCATGGCCTCATGCAGGCCATCGCGCGCGTGAACCGCGTCTTCCGCGACAAGCCCGGCGGCTTGGTGGTGGATTACCTCGGCCTCGCCGATCAACTCAAGCGCGCCCTGGCCGCCTACACCGAGAGCGGCGGTCAGGGCACTCCCACCTTCGACACCGCGCAGGCCATCGCCGTGATGCTCGAGAAGCACGGCATCGCCTGCCAGATGATGCACGGCTTCGACTGGCGGAAGTGGACCACGGGCACCGGCCTGGAGCGCCTCGCGTTGCTGCCCGCCGGCCAGGAGCACATCCTCCAGCAGACCGACGGCAAGAAGCGCTTCGTGCGGGTGGTCGCGGAGCTGTCGCGCGCCTTTGCGCTGAGTGCCGCGAGCGACGAGGCCACCGCGATCCGCGACGACGTCTCGTTCTTCCAGGCCATCCAGGCCGCGCTGAACAAGCAGAGCACCTCCAGCCGCAAGACGCCCGAGCAACTCGACGCCGCCGTGCGCCAGCTCGTATCGAAGGCGATCACGACCGACGGACAGGTGATCGACGTGTTCACCGCGGCCGGTCTGCCGCGCCCGGATATAGGCATCCTGTCCGAGCAATTCCTCGCCGAGGTGCGCGGTCTCAAGCACAAAAACGTCGCGGCCGAGCTATTGGAGAAGCTGCTCAAGGACGAGCTCAAGGTGCGCGCCAAGCGCAACGTGGTGCAGGCGCGGCTCTTCTCGGAAAAGCTCAAGCAGACGCTCAACGCCTACCACAACCGCGCCATCGCCACGCAGGAGGTGATCGAGGAACTCATCAAGCTGGCAAAGGAGATGAACGCCGCGAACCAGCGCGGCGTGGACCTCGGCCTGAGCGACGACGAGATCGCTTTCTACGACGCGCTCGCCGCCAACGGCTCTGCGAAGAAAATGATGGGTGACAAGCAACTCAAAGTGATCGCCACTGAGTTGATCACCCAGGTTCGCAAGAACGTGACGATTGACTGGACGCTGCGCGACAGCGCCCGCGCGAAGATCCGCGTGATCGTGAAGCGAATCTTGCGGCGCTTCGGCTATCCACCGGATTTGGAAGAAGAGGCCGTGAAGACGGTGCTGCGACAGGCAGAGTTGATCTGCAAAGATTGGGTTGGCCTCTGATTCAGCCTTCGCGTCGCGACGTGGCATACGGTGGCGCGGGGCGACATCGTTGCGGAAACTTGGTCTGCCGTTTGTTATTCCTACCCAAGAACATGAGTGCTTCTCCTGATGCCTTCGATCTTTCGCGCTTTGTGGAGGCGCAACGCCCATCCCACGCCAACGCGCTGGCGGAGTTGATGGCGGGACGGAAGCGTTCCCACTGGATGTGGTTCATCTTCCCGCAGGTGGCGGGGCTGGGTTACTCCTCCATGGCCCAGCGCTACGCGATCGGCTCGCGCGCGGAGGCCGAGGCGTATCTGGCGCATCCGATCCTCGGCGAGCGCCTGCGGGCGTGCGTGGATGCGCTGTTGGAGGTGGAGGGGCGCACCCCCGGGCAGATCATGGGGAGTCCGGACGACCTGAAGCTGCAATCATCGGCGACGCTCTTTGCCGAGATCTCGCCGGCGGGGTCCAGCTTCGAGCGGCTGCTGGAAAAGTATTACGGCGGCCGGAAGGACCAGCGGACGCTCGATTTCCTGGCGCGGGGTTGAGGCTAGGCGGCCGAGGGGGCTTTCTTCGGCCGCCGGTCCACGGGCGTGCCACCAATCGGATGCCGGACTCCGATTTAAGGGTTAAGCTTGTTTCCGATATGCCGCTCGTCTCTTCCCTTCGCCGCCTTTGCTTGGGCTTGTCGCTGCTGACGGTCGCGCTGGCGCTCTCGGCCTGCGCGGACGTGCCCTCCAGCCCGCCCTCCAACTTCGGGTATCTTT
>CALMOL010000379.1:2178-6973 GCA_937871685.1 uncultured Verrucomicrobiota bacterium | reverse complement strand
AGGCAAGGGGGTGCCCGTAGGCCGCGCCGCCGGCGTGGGCGTGGCGCGTCGCCCGGCGGGGGAGGCGCCCGGCGCGGGCGACGGCGACGGATCCGGCAGCACGCGCGTGGGCGGCAGATCCGGCGTCGGTGGCGTCTGCGAGCTCAAGTTATCCACCAGCACGACGCCGAGCAGCGACGAGAGCAGCAGCGCGCCGAAGCCGAGTCGGCCCCAAGGCCGGCGGAGAGGGAGGGAGGGAGGCGGCATGGGGGCGACCGGTCAATAGGTGAGCGTGACGGCGAACAGCCCGGAATAGAGGAAGCGGTCCACCTTGCCGGCGGGCAGCGAGGTGAAGCCCGGCACGGTGCGGGTGAGCTGGCGGTTGATGTCGCGGTAGCCCGCCCCGGGGAAGAACGCGCCAAAGCCCGCCGAGATGATGATGTTCTGCGTGAGCGTGGGCCGGTAAAAGAATCCCATGGAAAGGTCGTAGCCCAGATCGCGGTCCACCTTGTTGATGAAGAGCAGCTCCTTGAGCGTGTCGGGGTTCACCATCTGGATCCAGTTGGCGTTGAAGACCGCCTTGAGCCGCGGCGTGATGTCGGCGTCAAGCCCCAGGCCCGCGATGAGGGTGCCGGGATTCACGAAGGAGGACTGGCCCTCGAACTTGCTCGGCCGCAGCGAGAGAAGCAGCGAGTTGGGCGTCTTGAGCAGCGTGGCCGAGTTGCCCGCGCCCATGCCCTGGCGGGCGTAATAGGAGAACGGGTTCCCGATGAACGTGGGCTGGTCGATGATGGCATCGAAGCCCGTGGCCCACTTGCTCTTCACGCTGCTGTCGCCCGAAGCGAAGAGGAAGGAGAACTTCGGCCGGAGCCAGTCGCGGTCATACGAGAGCTCCAGCGCGAACATCTGCGCCGAAACGTTCACGCGCCGGCCAGCCAGGCCGTTGAACTGGTCCTCGCCGAGCGCCCAGTAGAAAGCGTGGGTGAGGTTCAGCCAGCCGATGTGGCCATCGCCCGTCCAGCCGAGGTAGCCCACGCGCACGTTGTGGTCCGTGACGGTGCCGATGGGCGTGGGGCGGGTGATGAAGCCGTTGCGGTCAAAGTGCCGGCCGCCGTGGTCATTGTTGAAGTGAAGGCTCCACTGCGCGGTGTAGCCGGGGAAGTAGAAGTCCTGCCAGTAGAAGTTGGCGATGATGACCTCCTGGTCGCGGTAGGAGAACTTGTTGAGGTTCGAGAAAGTGTCCTTCTCGAGCATCCCAAACACCGCGAGGTTGTATTGATACTTGTTGCTCTTGTAGTTGCCGAAGAGGCGGCCGCCGAGATTCGTGTCGTTGAAGATGAAGCCGCGGAAGTCCGAGTTGAAGGGCTGGATGCCGACCTTCGAGGAAACGAAGTCGTAGGCGTAGGAAAGATCCTTGAGGTGGTATTCGATGAAGGCCTCCTGCAGGGCCACGAAGTTGCGGAAGCGCCGCGTGTATTTGGTGCCGGCGTTGTCGCCCAGGTTGAGGATGAAGTTCTGCCCGAAGATGTTTTGGATGTCGCTCGGGTTGCGGATCGTGCCGGGCGCGACCGGCCCCTGGACGAAGTTCGAGCTGCCGTCCTGGCCGCGCGGGTCGGGGCGCAGCACGGTGGTCTCCTTGGCCTCGGTGTAGTTGACGTTGATGACCGGCGTGAGGCGCAGCGCCCACTCGACCGGCTTGAAGGCGGTCTCACCCTTGAACAGCTCAATCGTAAACGAGAGGTTGTTCGAGATCGTGTAGGAGTCGCCCCGGCCGAAGAACTCGTAGTTGCCGGGCCGCGCGGCGCTCGCGCCGGAGGGCACCTGGCCGCGGCGCGCCTCGATCTCGAACTGGTCGATGGCGGTGAGCGAGAGGAAAATCTCCTCGCCGTAAATGGGGAAGTCGCCCTTCAACTTGGAAGGCTTGAACGGATCCCACAGCGAGAGGATCGGGTAGGAGCCGTAGGTTTGCTCGAGGGGACGGTCGATCTGGCCGTCCTCGCGCACGTAGCGCGGGAAGGTGGGGCCGCGGCCGGTCTTCTTGTCGCGCGCGGTGATCGGCGCGAGCTCCCAGCGGTTGGTCATCGGCACGAAGCCGGGCAGCAGGCCGGTGGGCTGGCGGTCATCCCCCATGCGCGAGCGCAGCCACGGCGGGACGCGCTCGGGCGGATACGGGGCCAGGCGCAGGCGGCCGCGGAAGTCGCGCTCGCCCTCGGTGAGCCGGTATTCCGGATTCTCCAGCTTCTCCCACATGTATTCCGGCGTCTCGCCGACGCGGCGGCGCGGCAGGCGCAGGCGCGCGGGCGGCAGGTCCTCGGCGAACTCGGGCAGCTTCGCGGGCGAGTCCTTCACGCGCGGGCGGAACGTGGAAGGCCCTACTTGGCCGGGATCGGGATTGTATTGCGCGGGCGGCAGCGGCGGCGCGGGGTCTAGCTCCGGGGCACGCTCGCGCGGCTCCGCGGCGCCCAGCGCCGGGGCAACGGCCGCGCCGAGCGTTGCCGCGGCAAGGCCGGCGAGCAAGCGCTGGCGGCAGAATGAGCCGCAGCGCGGGCGCCGGCGGCGAGGCCGTGGGTGGGGAGGGCAGTGCTTCGCGGCTCCAGCGGGAGTGTTCCTAGGGGGAGGCTGGCAAGCTTTTTTGTCATCTTTTTGCCAATTTCTTTTGGGCGGCGGCCGGCGGCCCACCCCTCCGCGAACGCGGCAAACTGCGTCTGGCCGGCGTTTCTCCCTGGACGGGGCGCACGGCGCGTGACAGCCGTCCCGCCTTTCGCTTGCCGGCTCCTTCCCCTTGATGTCCCTCGTCTCCTCCCCCGCCCCGACCGCGTCCGAGCTCGCGCCCGCCGTGCGCGCGCGCCTGAATCTGCCGCCGCTGGCCGAGCTGGAGCTGGAACCGATCGAGAAGGGCGGCTCGGACCGCGCGTTCTTTCGCGTGCGCGGCGCGGCGGGGGGCCCGTTCATCCTCGCGCGCTACGGCCCGAGCCGCCCGGAGAACGCGCGCCAGGGCGACATCACCGCCTTCCTCGACGCCAAGGGCGTGCGCGTGCCGCACGTCCTCTTCCATGACCGCGCCGCCGGCCTGCTCGGGCTGGAGGACTTTGGCGGGCGCGACCTGTGGAGCTTCCGCGAGCGGCCGTGGCGCGAGCGGCGCCCCCTCTACGAGGCGGCGCTGCGCGAGGTGCGGCGCATCCATGCGCTGACTCCGGCCGACGCCGCGGCGTGGGGGATGGAGCTGGAACTGCAATTCGACGCGGCGCTCTACCGCTGGGAGCAGCACTATTTCTTCGAGCACGCGCTGGACGGCCTGTGGGCGGACCGCGTGCCGGTCGAGGAGCGCGCGCGGCTCGCGATCCGGCCGGAGTGGGACCGCGTCGCCGTCGAGCTGGCGGCCAAGCCGCGGGTGCTGGTGCACCGCGACTTCCAATCGCAGAACGTGATGATCCTGCCGGACGGCCGGGCGGGGTTGATCGACTTTCAAGGGCTGCGGGGAGGACTGGCAGCGTATGACCTCGCGTCGCTGCTCTACGATCCCTACGTCACGCTGGCGGAAAGCGAGCGAGAAGAACTGCTGGCGTTCTACCACGCGCTGCCCGGCGCGGCGCGGGGCGAAGGCTTCGCGCGCGAGTTTGCCCTGTGCGCGATGCAGCGCCTGATGCAGGCCCTCGGGGCCTACGGAAACCTCGGGTTGAATCTGGGGAAGAAAGGGTTCCTCGCCCACGTGCCCGTCGCCGCCGAGCGCCTGCGGGCCGTGGCGCAAACGGTGCCCGAGGGCGCGGCGCTGGCGGAGGTGCTGAGGAAGGCCACGGATTGACGCCGAAGGGAAAGAGGCGAGACCAGATCGTCCGCACCCGCGCAGGGTGATGGCGCGATACCGTGGGAAAACCACAGATTAACGCAGATTAAAGGAGATTCATGGTGACCAAGCTGGGCGTCGGTTCGCAAGTTGGGCCACGCGGCCTCGCTGGGAAGCGACGCACCTGCTTCGGTCGCACATAATCTGCGTTAATCCGTGGTTTTCCCACGGTCACGGACTATCGCCCGTAGGCGCGCACGCGGGACTGCCAGCCGGGGAGCCAGCGCGCCTCGTTGCGCGTGGGCGGGGCGCGGCGGACGCGCTCGGCCAGCACGCGCGCGGCGGCTTCGCCGAAGGACCGCGCATTGCCGCCGTCGGGCGTGGCCTCGAGCACCTGGAGCAAGCCCCAGCCGCGGCCCTCGTAGCGCTCGGTGGGCAACGTGCCTTCGCCTTTGAAATTCACGTAGTCGAGCAGCGCCGTGATCCCGCCGGGCGAGGCCCCGACGCTCTCGAAGCGACGGCGAATGGCTTCCTGCTCACCCGCCGACGCGGCGGCCACGAGCTTGGGCAGCGCCGCTTCCAGCCGCCGCGCGGCAAAGCGGGCTTGGAGCGGCACGGTCGCGGCGAGGACGCGGCGCAGCTCGGCGAGGCGCGGGCCGTTCAGCTCGGCGATGAATTCCTCGCGCGAGTTCCACGGGCACGCGCGCGCCTCGCGCAGCCACGCAGGCAGCGCCGTGCCGGACGACGCAAGGAATTCCACCAGCGCCGGGAACGACTCCTCGAACGGCCCGCGCCGGCCGGCCGGATACCAAATGAAGTGCCCGATGCCAAGCGAGGCGAAGTCCTCGCCGCGATTCCACGAGGTCAGGCCGGCGACGGTGCCGCCGCACTCGTTTTTCCAAAGCACCTGCCCCGCCCGACGCGCCTCCGCGTCGGAAATCGTGAGCGCCACGGCCGGCGCGGCGAGAAGAAGCAGGAAGGCGAGACGGAGAAGGGAAGGCATGGAGAAGAAGATCACGCGCAGCTTGGTGA
>CALMOL010000379.1:0-2168 GCA_937871685.1 uncultured Verrucomicrobiota bacterium | reverse complement strand
AGCTTGCTCCCGCTTTCAACACGGCAACGACGCCAGCCGTGCTTGCGGCATCACGGCGGAACTCCGCATCGGTGAAACGCGTGCTGAAAGCGGGAGCAAGCTCCCGCACTCCACAACGCCGGCGACCTTCCGTTCACACCGTCGGCCGGAAGTGGCCCACGGTTTCCTGCAGGCAGTCGGTGATCTGGCCGAGCGAGCACACCTCCACAGCCTGAACCAATTCGGCGAACACGTTGCCACCCTGCTCGGTAACGTTCGCCAGGCGCTGCAAGGCGTCGGGAGCCTTCGCGGCGTTTCTCTTTTTGAAGTCCCCGAGGCGCGCCACCTGCAGCTCCTTCTTCTTCCGCGGCGTGCGGATCATCTCCACCTCGGGCATGCCTTCCTCCTCGTTCCACAGGCGGTTCAAGCCGATCACGGGGCGCTGGCCGGAGAAGATCTGCTGCTCCATCCGGTGCGCGGCCTGCTGGATCTGCGCGCGCTGGTAGCGGTGCTCCACCGCGCGCAGCACGCCGCCGAGGCGATCCATCTCGCGGAACTCGGCGAGGATCGCCGCTTCCACCTGCCGCTCGACGTGCTGCATTCCCCGCGCGCCGCCGAAGGTGTCCATCATGTGCCGGAAGAATCCGGATTCCTCCAGCAGGATGGCCTGCGAGTGCGCCGCCAAGCGCACGTATTCCGACGACGGCGTGGTGAACGGCTCGTCGGCCGAGTTCGAGTGCGACGAGTTGGTGCAATTCATGTAAGCGATCATCAACTCGGCAGCCGTGCGCACCACGTTGTTGCGAAACTCGGCGGCGATCAGCGAGCGGCCGCTCGTCTGCGTATGGAGCTTGAACATCTGCGCCTTGTGATTGGCCTGGAAGACCTGCTTCATGCCCACCGCCCAGATCTTCCGGCAGACGCGGGCCAGCGCGAGGTATTCCACGTCCAGGCCGCAGTCGAGGAAGAACGAGAGGCGCGGCCCGAACACATCGAGCTTCATGCCGCGCGCGAGGAACTGCTCCACGTAGGTGAAGCCGTTCGAGAGCGTGTAGGCCGCCTGCTGCACCGGCGTGGCGCCCGCCTCGGCGATGTGGTAGCCGGAGATCGAGATGGGGTAGAAGCGCGGCATCCGGCCGTTGCAGTATTCCGCCATGTCCGCGAGGAAGCGCAGCGAATCCTCCACGGGGAAAAGGCACTCGTTCTGCGCCTGCACTTCCTTGAGCACGTCGGCCTGCACGGTGCCGCGCAGCTTGCCCTCGACCGCGGGGCCGAAGCGCCGCTTGGCCGCCGCCACGAACATCGCCAGGATCGCCGGCGCGGGGCCGTTGATGGTGAGCGAAACGGAGATGTTCGCCTGGTCGAAGTCGAAGCCGTCGTAGAGGCGCTCCATGTCCTCCACGGTGTCGATGGCCACGCCGCCCTCGCCGATCTTCCCGAACACGCCGTCCGAGTCCGAATCCATGCCGTAGAGCGTGGGGCCGTCGAACGCCGTCGAGAGACGGATGGAACGCTGCGACTTGGTGATGAAGTGGAAGCGCTCGTTCGTGTCCTCCGCGAGGCCGAGGCCCGCGAAGAGGCGCGTGGGCTCCTCGCCGAGCTTTTTGTTGCCGTCCGCGTCCGGCAGCGGCTCGAGGTATTGCTCGCGGTAAACGCCGTTGAGGAACGGATACTCGCCGGGCAAGCCCTCGCCCACGAGGTAGCGCGCGATCTCGCCCGGCTCCTCGGTGAGCGGCAGCGCGAGGCGCGGCAGCTCGATGCCGGTCGGCGTCTTCGAGGTGGGAATCGCGGCGCGGATTCCCTTCCATCGATCCGTCAGCTCGGCGGCGTAGGCGGCGTCGGTGTGCGCGCGGGAAACGCACTCGCCGACGTGGACGTTGTGGGCTTCAACCGCGTCGGCGATCTTGGTGAGAGTGGTGCTCATGGGGGATGAAAGTTTGCCGCCATCTTAGGCGGGAAAGCGCCGTGCAAAAGCACGGCCCGCGTTCACTTCGCACGGAGGCTGGGCAGAAACCAAGTCGTCTGATGCCGCTCCACGATCCGCATCGCTTCCTCGCGGGAGAATCCCTCCTTGCGCAAGGCATCAAGCAACGCCTTGCGCGCCTTGGCGATCGATAACGCTCGCGACGACGTCCCTCTGACGCGTCCAGCAGGAAGCCGGTGGTTGAAGGACACTGCCCAGAAGCGAG
>CALMOL010000378.1 GCA_937871685.1 uncultured Verrucomicrobiota bacterium | reverse complement strand
GTCATGCACCCCCAGCGCCGGCGCGCGACAGGCCGGCGCCAGGGCAGTATGGTCCGGCGTCGGGCATGGCCAAGGCCGGCGCTGGGGCATCCTGGTGCCGGCGCCGGGGCAAGGTCACCCCCGGCCTGGCCGCTTCGCTTCGGGACGGCGCCTCCGTGGCGCGTCGAATCCCCGGCGCGGCGCCGAGGCGCTGGCGCCCGTTCCTCGGCGCGAGCCTCGTGCCCTTTCCCGGCCGGCGCGCCCGGGCGCGTGGGATCCTCCCGCCAGCTCAGAGCGAGTCGAGCGGGCTTTGGACCCCCAGGCCCGGCCGGTTGAGCACATGAGAATAAATCATCGTGGTGCTCACGTCCTTGTGGCCGAGCAGCTCCTGGATGGTTCGAATGTCGGTGCCGCGCTCCAGCAGGTGCGTGGCGAAGGAATGCCGCAGCACGTGGGGCGAAACGCGCTTGGCGATGCCCGCCAGGCCGGCCGCGGCCCGCAGCGCGCGCTGGAGCGCGTCGGGCGAGACGTGATGCCGCCGCGGCAGGTCGGAGCGCGGGTCCACGGAAGGGTGGGCGGAGGGAAACACCCACTGCCATTCCCAGCGCGCGCCGGCCGAGGGATCCTTCGCGCCGAAGGCGTTGGGCAGGAAGACTCCCGCCAGGCCATCCGCACGGTCCCGCCGCCAAAGCTCCCGGACGCGCGGAAGATGAGCGGCCAGCGGCGCCACGCAGGCCTGGGGCAGCGGCGTGACCCGGTCCTTCCGCCCCTTGCCTTCGCGCACCGTGAGAATCCTGCGCTCCAGGTCCACGTCCTTCACCCGCAGGCGCAAGCATTCCGCCAGGCGCATCCCGGAGCCATAGAGCAGCGTGCCGGGCAGGTGCCAGGCCGGAGGAAGCTGGTCCAGCAGCCGCCGCGTCTCATCGCGGGTGAGCACGTCGGGCAAGCGGGCCGGACGGCGCGGGCGCTCGAAGCCAGAAAGATCCCCGAGGTCTTGGTCGAGAACTTCGCGGTAAAGGAAAATGAGCGCGTTAAGCGCCTGCCGCTGGGTGCTGGCCGAAACCCCCCGCTCGCGGGCAAGGTGCGTAAGGAAACTCCGGATGTCCGGCGCGCCGAGTTCGCGCGGGTGGCGCTTGCCGTGAAAGAGCACGAAGCGCCGGGCCCAGTCCCAGTAAGCCGACTCGGTGTGGATGGAGAAATGCCGCCGCCGGATCGCGCCGCGCACGAGGTCCTCCAAGCGTGGGACGCCGGGAACGGGGTGGCCAGAGGCGGGAGCGAGAGGCCGGGAAGGCATCGCGGCTTTTGTCGCCCAAGCGCGCGGCATAGCAAGAGCGAGCTTGACTCGCCCCGGGAAAAACCGACTTATGCAGTCTTGCTATGCCGTGTCCCAATACCGCGCTATGCCGCACTGGCGCGGCAGAATAACTGTTAGGCGGCGTGGCCGCGGCTTTGGGGGTGGGAGCGGGTTGGTCGTGCGGCCTGTGCGGGCTGCGAGCCGGTGAGCGGAGGCGCCTGCATCTGCGCGCGTCTCTTGCCGTCGCGGCCGGGCACGCGCACAGATGCGCTGGAGGGCGCACCTCGGAGTGCCCGCCGCCTAACCACGCGCTGCAGCGAACGCCTCCAGGCGGTCATGGCCGCTGCGGGCCAACACCCCAGCCACACCCGGCAGCGGCCATGCCCGCCTTGCGGCGTCGCTGAGCTTGGGTCCGTTAGGCGGCTGTCGAAAGTCCCTCATCGATGTGTGCCGTCTTCCACGCCCGTTCCACCACCGCGGACGTCACCGACTTCGAGTTTTACATCCACGCCAACTGGATATCGGGCACCTTCGAACCGGGCATGCTGGTGCGCTTCCGCCCCCACCTGCGTCTTTTGCGCAGCTTCGTCCTTCACTCGATTGAGCCGGACGAGTGGTTCACCGCCTATGAGGGTCGGCCCGTTTATCGTCTGCTCATCCAGTGCGGTAGCCTTGAGGCCACCGAGTATCTCTACCGGCTTCGCATCGAGGGTGAGGACTTCGAGTTGGTCATGTCGCCAGACCATTGAGCGCGCTTCTCCCAACTCGGACGCCGCCTAACCACGCGCTGCAGCGAACGCTTCCAGGCGCTCACGCCGGCTGCTGGCCACACCCACCCGTTACACCCAGCGGCCGGCGCGCCCGCCTTGTGGCGTCGCTGAGCTTGGGTCCGTTAGGCGGCTCCTCGCGTCTCGTGTGAGCGATGGCTTGACTAAACCGGATCTGGACAGTATCACGTCCAGCATGAATGCCATCAGCTATACTGCTGCCCGCGAGAACCTCGCGTCCACGATGGACAAGGTTTGCGCCGACCACACCCCAGTCATTATCACGCGCAAGCGCGACCAGTCGGTGGTCATGCTCTCCCTGGAAGACTTTGAGTCCCTGGAGGAGACGGCCTACCTGATGCGCAGCCCGGCCAACGCCAAACGGCTGCTCGAAGCCATCCATGCCCTTGAGACCGGCAAAGGCGTCGTGCGCGACATCGACCTGGACGCATGAACCTGACCTTTGCCCCGCAGGCATGGCAGGACTACATCTTCTGGCAGGCGACCGACCCGAAGATGGTGGCGCGCATCAACCTGCTCTTGAAGGACATCCTGCGCAGCCCATACGCCGGCATCGGCAAGCCGGAGCCCCTCAAGCACGCCTTCCGCGGCTACTGGTCGCGACGCATCGACTCCGAGCACCGGCTTGTTTATCGGATCGTTGAGGGCGGTATCCTGCTCGCGCAGATGAGGTTTCACTACGACGCTTGAGCCGAGTCCCTGTTCGGCCGTCGCCGCCTAACCACGCGCTGTAGCGAACGCCTCCAGGCGGTCACGCCGGCTGCTGGCCA
>CALMOL010000377.1 GCA_937871685.1 uncultured Verrucomicrobiota bacterium | reverse complement strand
GCCTTGCGGGGTGAACGCTGAGACTGGTCGTCCGGTAGTTTGGAGGGCGGTGGCAAGCGTCAGCGCGACACCGCCCTCCAAGTTCAAGCCCCGCTGCCTAAACCCGCAGCCATCCCGCGCTAAACGTAAGCCTTGTCGCGCTATTCGAGAACATTTCCGCGCTGTTCAGGAGCATTTTCCTCCCGTTTTGGAGGCTCTGACCCAGAAGAGAGAGGGATACCTCCGAAACTTCTTTCTCTTTCTGGATACCAGAAGCGGCTTCGAAAGCAAAATGCTCCCCCGGGTGATTTTGAACGAGCCCCTCCTCTTGGGGTGGAATGCGGTGGGCTGGCGTGGCCCAGTCTAAAACCCCTGGGCCTCCTGCTTCCCGAGCACCAGAGCAGGCCTCGCGAATAAGGCGCGCTCCCACTTTTGCTCGGCGCGGCTGCTCCTGGGAGCGCTGGCGTCCCTGCCGGCAGGGTCCTTTCGGGCCTCGGGCCTTGGGACGGACGCATTGTCCTCTGCGGCCCGCGCGAGCCCGAAAGGGGAGAGGTCAGGTGCCCTGGAGGACCCTGCCGGCAAGGATGCCAGCACTCCCAGGACCGGCCGCCCCAGCGTGCCAGGCCCAGCGTGCCAGGCCCACCCGCTGGCGGAGCCGAAAAGCCTCGGCGCGAGAAGTTTTGCCTTCAGCGCAAGCCAGGCCGCTTCCGTGGCGTGGCTCACGATCCCCTTCCATCGCAGCCAGACTGATTTCACACCAAGCGTTCCTAACTTTTGAGGCGAGAAATCAGCCTGCCTTCATGATCGTGACCTGCTGATCGCGGTAAGGCTCGCGGGCAACTTCCTCCCAGCCGAGCTTGGCATACCAGCCGGAGCGGTCGGTGGCGAAGAGGTAGAGGGGGGAGTGGCCTTGGGCGGTGGCTTCGGCCATGACGGCGCGCACGAGGGCTTCGCCGACGCCGCGCTTCCGCCACTGGGGGTGGACGAGGACGCTGGCGAGCCAGGGGGTCAGCTCGGGGTGAGTGTCGAGATCGTCAGGCGTGAGGCTGGCGGTGCCGATGGGGGGGGCGTCGGGCGCGTCGCCGGCCACGGCGCCGAAGGTCATCGGGACCACGCCGCGGCCGAGGCGGCCCTGGAGCTCAAGGGTGCGGCGCGCGGGGGAGTCGTGGTCGTGGAAGTAGCCGAATTCCTCGTAGAGCCGCTGCGCGAGCGCCGGGATGCAGTCCGGCCGGTCGGCGAGGGGGACAACCTTGATGGTCGGGTCGAGGGGATTCACCACGAAGGCACGAAGAGCATGAAGAGGAAGAAATCAATCCCCTCGGTCCTTCTTTGTGTCCTTCGTGCCTTCCTGGTGAATCCCTCGGCTACTTCGCCCACTTGATGAGGCGCATCTCGTGGGGCTGCGTGAGGTTCGGATGGGCGGGGATCACGCGCACGTTCACGCCGAACTCGCCGCTCTCGGGGGTGGGGATCACGCCCTGGTATTCGTAGTTGCCGTTGTCGGCGATGGGCTGCTTCTTCGCCAAGGCGAGGCCGAGGATGTGGGGCGCGGCGATCTCGTTCTCGCGGTGTTCGCCCCAGTAGGCTTCGACGCGGACGTGCTCGGGCTTCAGCTCGCCGAGATACACCTTCGTGGCCACCTCCAGCGGCTCGCCAACTTGGACGCTCGCGCGCTCGGAATGGTCCAGGCGCACGTCGTAGATGTTCACCTGCGCCCATTTGGAGCGGAGCCAGTTCTTCCAGTCGGCGAGGTCGCGCGCGGCCTGGCAATCCTTGGCGCGGAAGACGCGGTGGGCCTTGGCGGCAGTGGTGTAGAGGCGCTCGTGGTATTCGGTGACCATCCGGTGCGTGTTATAGACCGGCGTCACGGAGCGAATGGACTCGCGCATGAGCTGAATCCACGCGAGCGGCAGGCGGCCGTCGGGCTTGGCGTAGTAAAGCGGGACGACCTGCGTTTCGAGGACGTGGAAAAGGCTCTCGATGTCCACCTCGTTCTGAAGTTCCACGGAGCCGGCGGTGATCTCCGGGCCGATGGGCCAGCCGTTCTTGCCGTTGTAGCCCTCGCACCACCAGCCGTCGAGGACGGAGAGGTTCAGGCCGCCGGAGGGTGGAAGCTTCATGCCGCTCGTGCCGCTGGCTTCCAGGGGGCGGAGGGGGTTGTTCAGCCAAAGGTCCACGCCCTGGTAGAGGCGGCGGCCGACGTGGGCGTCGTAGTCTTCGAGGAAGACGACGCGGCCCTGGAACTCGGGCTGACGGGTCCACTGATAGACTTCCTGGATGACCTTCTTGCCGGGCTCATCCTTGGGGTGGGATTTGCCGGCGAAGATGAACTGCACCGGGCGCTCGGTGTTGCTGACGAGCTTTTGGAGGCGCTCGAGGCTCTTGAAGAGAAGCGCGCCGCGCTTGTAGGTGGCGAAACGCCGCGCGAAGCCCACGGTGAGGATCTCAGGGTTGAGGAGGTCGTTCGCCTCGCGAAGCTGCGCGGGCGACTCACCGAGGCGCTCGCGCTGGAGGCGGATGCGCTGGCGGGCGAACTCGATGAGGCGCCGCTTGAGCATCTGGTGCGTGGCCCAGATGGTCTCGTCGGGGATGTCAATAACGCGGCGCCAGAAGTCCTTGTCGGTGAGGTGCTCTTCCCAATCCGCGCCGAGGTGGCGCGTGTAGAGGTCCATGAATTCCGGCGCGGCCCAGGTCTTGGTGTGAATGCCGTTGGTGATGGAGGTGATGGGCACCTCGGGGGCAGGCACGCCGGCCCACACGTCGCGCCAGAGGCCCTTGGAGACGAGGCCGTGGAGGGCGCTGACCCCATTCGCCTGACGCGAGGAGCGCAGCGCGAGGATGGTCATCGAGAAGTCGTCCGTCACGCGGTTCACGCTGGGCTGGCCGTAGGACATCAGCTCGTCGAACGCGATGCCGACCTCGGCCGGGTAGCCGCGGAAGTAGCGCGCCATCATCTCGCGCGGGAAGGCGTCGTTGCCGGCCGGCACGGGCGTGTGCGTGGTGAACACGGAGGATGCCGCCACCACCTGCAGGGCGGCGCGGAAAGAGAGGCTCTTGGCCTGCACCAGCTGCCGCACGCGCTCCAGGCCGAGGAAGGCGGAGTGGCCCTCGTTCATGTGGAAGACTTCCGGCTCCAGGCCGAGCGCGCCGAGCACGCGCACGCCGCCGATGCCGAGGATCATTTCCTGGCGGATGCGCATCTCGGTGTCGCCGCCATAGAGCTGCTCGGTGATGGCGCGGTCTTCGGGCGGGTTTTCGAGGAGATCGGTGTCGAGCAGGTGCAGTTTGATGCGACCGATGGCCAGGGTCCACGCGCGCACCAGGACGGTGCGGCCGAGGATTTCCACGCCCACGCGCAGCGGCGCGCCCTGGGCGTCGAGCGCCTCGGTGATGGGGAGGTGGGAGAAGTTCTGGTTGAGCTGCAGCGCCACCTGCTCGCCCTCGCGGGTGATTTGCTGCTTGAAGTAGCCGTGCCGATAGAGGAGGCCGACGGCGACGAAATTCAGGCCGAGGTCAGAGGCGGACTTGCAGTGGTCGCCGGCGAGGATGCCGAGGCCGCCGGAATAGTTCGGCACGGACTCATGGAAGCCGAATTCGGCCGAGAAATACGCCACCAGGGCGCCGGCCGCGGTGCCGGCGTGGCGGGCGCCGTAGGTATCGCGTCGGGCCATGTAGGCCTTGAAGCGGCCGTGGACCTCGGCCATCTCGCGCCGGAAGTCGTCGTCCTTGGCCAGCGCGAGGAGGCGCGCCTGGGAGGAGTTTTGGAGCATCCGCAGGGGCGAGTGGTTGACCCGTTCCCACAGCGCCACGTCGATGTGGCGGAAGAGCTTGCGGGCGGTCGGCTCCCAGCTCCACCAGAGGTTATAGACAAGGTCATTCAGCGGCGCGAGGGCCGGCGGAAGCTTGGGAACGATGTGAAACGTTTTGAGCGGCTGCATGGAAACGAAGGGCGCGCCGGTCCTGGCGCGGGGCGGGGAGTGTAGCGGGAGGGAAAGGCTGGGCAATTGGGGATTGCCGGCGCATGGTGGGCTGCCTTGCCGGACCCGACCGACCTCGTGCTCATGCGCGCCGCCCTGGAGGAGGCGCGTCACGGCGTGGGGCGCACTTCGCCGAATCCAGCCGTCGGCGCGGTGGTCGCGCGAGGCGGGGAGATCCTGGCCCGCGGCTGGCACCGGGCCGCCGGCCGGCCGCACGCGGAGATCGAGGCGCTGCGGGCGCTCGATGATCCGGCCCGGGCGAGGGGTGCGACGCTTTACGTCACGCTGGAGCCGTGCTCCACGCATGGCCGCACGCCGCCGTGCACGGCGGCGATCATCGAGCATGGCCTGGGCCGCGTCGTGTATGGCGCCACGGATCCCAACCCGAGCCACGCCGGGGCCGCGCGGCGCGTGCTGCGGTCCGCCGGGATCGCTGTCACGGCCGGCGTGCTCGCCGCGGAATGCACGGCGCTGAATCGCCCCTTCAACAAGTGGATCACCACCGGGGTGCCGTGGGTCACGGCGAAGGCGGCGCTCTCGCTCGACGGCCGACTCGCGCGTCCCCCCGGCGGCGCACAATGGCTGACTTCCCCCGCCGCGCGCCAGCATGCGCAGGGTTTGCGCGCCCGCGTGGACGCCATCCTCGTCGGGGCCGGCACGGTCCTGGCCGACGACCCGCGCCTCACCGTGCGCGGGATTCCCGGCGCGCGACAGCCGTGGCGCGTGGTGCTGGCCGGCCGCCGCGCGCTGCCAGACGGGGCGCGTCTTTTCATCGACGACCACCGCGATCGCACGCTCGTCTTCCGCCGCCAAAGCCTGCGTGCCGTGCTGCGCGCGCTGGGCCGCCGGCAGGTGACGCACGCGATGATCGAGGGCGGAGGCCGGGTGCTCGGGCGTGCCTTCGCCGCCGGCTTGGTGGACGCGGTGCAGCTTTATTACGCCCCGTTGCTGGTCGGCGGGCCAGCCGTGATTTCTTGGCCCGGCCGTGCCGGCCTGCGCCTGAGCGCGCCTGAGTGGGAGGCGGTCGGCCCGGACCTTTGCCTGAAGGCGGAGGTGCTCCGGGAATGAGACAAAAAGCCGGCGAAACTTTTCCTCGTCTGCGGCGTTTGTTTATGGCGTAGTTGAATACGAACGCGCCGTGCGCGTCCACTCCCAGTCATGAAACGCATCCTCCTCGTAACCCTCGCCGTGCTTTCCGCCGGCCTCTTTGACGGCGCGGCCTCCGCGGCCGAGCCCGTCAGTGTCCCCACCTCGAACCTGCCCGTCACGCTCGGCCAAGACGTGAGCGTGAACCAGGTTTACATCGTGCGCCGCCGCCGCTACCGCACGGTGCGCACCGTGCGGGTGAACCGCTGGGGCCGCCGCATCGTGGTCTATCGGCGCGTGTATTATTGATCCGGCGGGCTGAGTCCCGTGCTAATCGCCAGGGCGGCGGACGCAGGTCCGCCGCCCTTTTCATTTGGGCGCGCGGCGCGGCGCCGTAGGGTGGGGGAATGCGATTTGTCCTTGCGGCCACCGGCGCGAGCGGGGCCATCTACCTGCAGCGCCTGCTTGACCGCCTCGCCGCGGGTGGACACGAGGTCCACCTGCTCCTTTCCAAATACGCGCGCGTCGTCGTGGCCGAGGAACTGCCCGGCGGCCTGCGCGTCCCGCCCGGTATAAAGGAATGGCGCGGCGACGCCTCCATGCACGTGCCCTTCGCGTCTGGCTCGGCGCGCTTTGACGGAATGGCCGTGGTGCCTTGCTCGATGGGCACGCTGGCGCGCATCGCCCATGGCACCAGCGAGACCACGATTCTGCGTGCGGCTGACGTGTTCCTCAAGGAGCGCCGCCGCCTCGTGCTCGTGCCGCGCGAGTCGCCCTTCTCGCTCATCCACGCGCGCAACCTCGTTGCCGCGCTGGAGGTCGGCGCGATCGTCGTCCCCGCGATGCCCGCGTTCTACCATCGTCCCCAAACGGTCGAGGAGGTGGCCGACACGGTGGTCTTCCGCGTGCTCGACCACCTGGGCGTCCCAGCCGAGGACGCGCCGAAGTGGCAAGAAGCCCCCGCCGCGGGAGAGTGATGCGCGCATGACCTCGCCGGCCGCAGCCGTCCGCCCCGCCGCGCTTCCGTGGAAGGCGCGTCTCCCGGCGATGCTCGGCGCGGGGCTCATCGGCGCGCTCTCGCGCACGCTGCGCCTCCGCCTCCGCGACCACGCTGGCATCCTCTCACCGGCCACGCGCCCGCGGCCGATGGTCTGGTGCATCTGGCACAACCGCCTCTTCATCCTGCCCCACGTCTGGCGCAGTCATTTCCCTCGCACGGACACCGGCGTGGTCCTCACTTCCGCGAGCGGCGACGGCGAATGGATCGCCCGCATTGTCGGACGCTTCGGCCTCGGCGCGGTGCGCGGCTCCGCCCCCCGCCGCGGCCTGGGCGCGATGCGCGACTTGCTCGGCCTGCTCGGCGCCGGCGTGGACATGGCCATCACGCCCGACGGATCGCGTGGCCCGCGCTACCACCTTAAGCCCGGCATTGTCCTGCTCGCCGCCCAGACCGGCGCGGCGGTCATCCCCGTTGGGGTGGAACTGTCCTCCGCTTGGCGCTTGCGCTCGTGGGACGCTTTCATGATTCCCAAGCCCTTCGCTCGCGCCGAGGTCACCTTCGGCGAGCCATTGCGCTTCCCGCCCGACCTCGCCGAGGCTGATTTCAAGTCTGCCCGCCTCCGCCTGGAGAACGCGATGAAAATCCTCAACCCGACGGTCTAGCCACGGAGGCACGGAGCACACGGAGGTGAATGAGAAGGGGCTGACCAGCCTTCCCATCGGTTTTCTCCGTGTCCTCCGTGCCTCCGTGGCAAATCATTCCCCGCTCGCTCTAGTCGCGGGATGCCCACGCTGATTGACGGCCGCGCCGTCGCCGACCGTATTCTCGCCGACGTGAAGGAGCGCGCCGCCGCGCTCGTCGCCCGCCGCGGCCGCCCGCCGGGGCTCGCCGTGGTGCTCGTGGGCGAGGACCCCGCCTCGCGCGCCTACGTTCGCTCCAAGGCGAAGACCTGCGCTGCGCTCGGCTTCTACTCGGTCAAGCACGAGTTGCCGGCCGACACCACGCAAGAAGCCCTGCTGGCGCTCGTCGAGACATTGAATCTCGATCCGCTCGTGGACGGCATCCTCGTGCAGTCCCCGCTGCCCAAGGGCTTGGACGAGTCCGCCGTGGTCCACGCGCTCGACCCCGCCAAGGACGTGGACGGCTTCCACCCGATGAACGTCGCCAAGCTCGCGCTCGACGATCCCACCGGCTTCGCGCCCTGCACGCCACTGGGCTGCCAGCGCCTGCTTCTTGAGGCCGGCGTGGAGACGAGCGGTGCGCGCGTGGTGATCCTCGGGCGTTCGCTCATCGTCGGGAAATCCCTCGCTCTCCTGCTCATGCAAAAGGGCCAGGGCGCCGACGCCACCGTGACCGTGGCCCACTCGCGCACGCGCGATCTTGCCGCCGTCACCCGTGACGCCGACGTGGTCGTGGCCGCCATCGGCCGCCCCAGAACGTTGCGCGCCGAGCACGTCCGCGAGGGCGCCGTGGTGATCGACGTGGGCATCAACCGCGTGGACGATCCCTCCGACAAGCGCGGCTACCGCCTCGTGGGCGACGTGGACTTCGACGCCGTCGCCCCCCAATGCCGCGCCATCACGCCCGTGCCCGGCGGGGTCGGCCCGATGACCATCGCGATGTTGATGCAGAACACGCTGAAGGCGTATGGGCAGAGAACTGAGGGCTGAGAAGATGGAGGATGGAAGATGGCAGGAAGCGGATGACTTGGCCGGTCGCCCTCATCGACGGCGCTGGCTTGGCGGCGTCTTACTCCTGGTCCCCCCCGGCGGCCCCTGCCCTCGGTCCGTTCCCCTCCTTGCGCGGGCCGCGCCCTCGCCGATAGAAACGGCGTGACCGCATCCTCCAAAAACCGCGCCGCCTCGCGCCTGGAGACCGGGCCATTCCGCGAAGAGCAAGTGCGCGCCGCCGCGGCCGCCGCGCGCGAGGAGTTGGGTGCGGAAGTATCCGTCGGTTGGGTGTTCGTCACGTCCGACTACGCGCCGCACCTCGCCGAGTTTCTGGAACTCGTGCGCATCCATGGCCGCGTGCCGCTGCTGCTCGGCGGCTCGGCCGCGGGGATCATCGGCACCGGCCGGGAAGAGGAAGATCAGCCGGGCTTCTCGCTGCTCCTGCTGCACCTGCCGGCCACCCGGCTCACGCCTTTCGCGTTCACCCAGGCGCAGTTGGAAGAATCCTCCGGCCCGGCGTTCTGGCACATGGAGAGCGGTGTGGAGGAGGCCGACGCGTGGATCGTCCTCGCCCACCCCGCGCGCCTCGCCGTGGACCGCTGGCTCACGCAGTGGGACGCCGCCTACGCCGGGGTGCCCACCATCGGCGGCCTCGTTTCCGGCGGCGAGAGCGCCGACGACCTTTTCCTCCTGCGCGACGGCGAAAAGATCGCCGCCGACGGCCTCGCGCTGGCCCTGCGTGGCGGCGTGCGCGTGGCCCCCATCGTGAGCCAGGGCTGCCAGCCCATCGGCGAGCCGCTCACCGTCACGAGCGCGCAGCGCAACCTCGTCCTCACCCTCGGCAAGCGCCCCGCCTACCAAGTGCTCAACGGCGTCTTCCTCGCCCTGCCCAAGCGCGACCAGGCCCGCGCCCGCGGCAACATCTTCGCCGGCCTTGCGGTGAGCGAATACATCGAGGAATTCAAGCGCGGCGACTTCCTCATCCGCAACATCCTCGGCGCCGACCCCGACTCCGGCGCCGTGGCCATCGGCGCCGCGCCGCGCGTGGGCCAGACCCTGCAATACCAACTGCGCGACCGCGACGCCGCCGACGAAGACCTGCGCGAGCTCGCCGCCGCCGCGCGCGACGACGACCACGCGCGCCCCTTCGCCGCGCTCCTCTTCTCGTGCAACGGCCGCGGCCAGGGCCTCTTCCGCGCGCCGCACCACGACGCTTCCGTGCTCGCGGAAACCTTCGGCCCCAAGCCGCTCGCCGGCTTCTTCTGCAACGGCGAGATCGGCCCCGTCGGCCGCCGCACCTTCCTGCACGGCTACACCGCCAGCGCCGCCCTGCTGTGCGACGCGTGAGGCGCGGCTGGTCCGTCGCTGCCACCCCGTCCGCCGTGGAAATGGCCGCCGGCTTGCCCGGACCGCGCGGCGACGGCATGATCCGTCATGTCCACCGTGGCTGAGATCGAAGAAGCCGTCGCCAAACTGCCGCCGGACGACTTCGCGCGATTGATGGAAGACCTGCGCGACTTGGCCGCCGCCCGCGCCGCTCTGGCCGAAATCGAGGCCGGCGAGAAGCCTGCGCCCTTGGAAGAAGTGGCCGCGCGCCTGGGCTTGTGAGCCATCGCGTCGAAGTCTCCCGCCGCGCCGAAAAGGCGCTGGGGACGCTGCGCGACCTGAGCCTGCGGCGCCGGTTAATGGAAGCGATCCGCGCGCTGGGCGAAGCACCCCGGCCGCCGGGCTGCGTGAAGCTGGCCGGCGCCGCCGACCTTTGGCGCGTGCGCGTGGGCGAATGGCGCATCATCTACCAAATCCAAGACCGCGCGCTCGTGGTGCTCGTGCTCGACGTGGGCAATCGGCGCGACATCTACCGCTGAAGAGCGCAGTTCGCGTCCCGCGGGCTGCCGGCCCGATCCGCCTCTGTCCATGTCGAAAAATGCCGCGGAAGGAGTGGGATTTGAACCCACGGTGGGGATTAGCCCACGTTCGATTTCGAGTCGAGTGCCTTAAACCACTCAGCCATCCTTCCGGTATCAGGGCCGGACCATTCCCCGCGCCGGCCGCGGCGGCAACGGGATTTTTCGCGTGCGTCCCGTCACCGCGCGGCGCAAGGGTGCCACCGCATGGCCTCGCCCCGCGGCCCCCGCC
>CALMOL010000376.1:20216-24315 GCA_937871685.1 uncultured Verrucomicrobiota bacterium | reverse complement strand
CGACTTCTTCGTTAAATTTCATTTATCGTGAGTCGTGAGTCGTGAATCGTGAATCGTGCTCATCGCGGCGCGTCTGCCGCTGGATGGATTTTGGCGGCGGATTGGAAAGACGGTGCAGGTTAGCGCGGTTGCGATGGAGCGACGATGGTCCACGCGTGGACTGGCTTGCTCCGCTCGGGCACGATTCACCACTCACGATCCACGATTCACCTCAGCCATGCCCCCGCGCCGCATCATCCATGTGGATATGGATTGCTTCTACGCGGCCGTGGAGGTGCGGGACGAGCCGTCGCTGCGCGGATTGCCCGTGGCGGTGGGGGGGTCGTCGCAGCGCGGCGTGCTCACCACCTGCACTTATGAGGCGCGGGCCTTCGGGGTGCATTCGGCGATGCCGGTCTTCCTCGCGCGGGAGAAGTGTCCGGATCTTATCGTCGTGCCCACGCGCTTCGACGTGTATCGCGCCGAGAGCGCACGGGTGCGGGGCATCCTCGGCGAATACACGTCGCTGGTGGAGCCGCTGTCGCTCGACGAGGCGTATCTCGACGTCTCGCACCACGCGCGGCCGGCCACCGCGATCGCGCGCGAGATCCGCGCTCGCATCAAGGCGGAGACCGGCGGGTTGACGGCGTCGGCCGGCATCTCGGTGAACAAGATGCTTGCCAAGGTGGCCTCCGACTGGCGCAAGCCGGACGGCCAGTTCACGATCCCGCCGGACCGTGTGTCCGAGTTTGTGCGCGATTTGCCGGTGCGGAAGATTCACGGCGTCGGGCCGGCCGCGGCGCGCCGCCTGAAGGCGCGCGGCGTGGAAACCTGCGCGGACCTCCAGGCGTGGCCGCGCGAGGACCTCATGCGGGAGTTCGGGAAGTTTGGCTGGGTGCTGCATGACCGCTGCCGCGGCGTGGACGAGCGACCGGTGTCGCCGCGGCGGGAACGCAAGAGCATGTCGAACGAGCGCACTTTCGCGCGGAACCTGGAGACGCTCGACGAGTGCGCCGAGCAACTGGAGCTGCTGCACGCCGAGCTGATGGGCGACTTGGCGAAGCTCCCACCGGAGAAGCGCGCGGCCATCCGCGGGCTGGTGTGCAAGCTGAAGTTTGCCGACTTCCGCCGCACCACGGTGGAGAGCGCCGAGGCGGCGGAGCGGGTGGAGGAGTTCGCCGCGTTCGGGGAGTTGCTGCGGATCGGCTGGCGGCGGCGCCAGGGCCGCGCGGTGCGCCTGCTGGGCGCGGGCGTGCGCTTCGCGACGGAGGACGAGGACGCGCAGGAGGAGGAGGCGGTGGGCGAGGTGCAGGCGGAGCTGTTCGCGGCATAAGGAGAAATGCGGCTCGTGGTGCCGCTTAGCGGCGCCATCGAGCGCAGTTTCTAATCGATCCGCCTCGGGACGCCTGTGGCCGCCTTGCCCTCAGCCAGCCATCGCTCCACGGCGAGGCGGAGGCCGGCGCCCTTGTGGAGCGTTTCCTCCCACTCGCGGGCCGGCACGGAGTCGGCGGTGATGCCTGCGCCGACGTGGTAGTGCAGCGTGCCATCGCCTTCCCACACGAGCGTGCGGATCGCGATGGAGAATGCCGCGTCGCCGTCAAAGCCCAGCCAGCCGAGCGCCCCCGTGTAAAGGCCGCGCGGCTCCGGCTCCAGCGCGGCAATGGCCTCCATCGCGGTCTTCTTCGGCGCGCCGGTGATCGAGCCGCCGGGGAAGCAAGCGGCTAGCGCACGCACCGCCGAAACCTCCGGGCGCAGCCGGCCGGTCACGGTGGAGACGAGATGCTGCACCTGCGCGAACTTTTCCAAGCGCAGCAGGTCCGGCGCGTGGACGGAGCCGTATTCACAAACGCGGCCGAGGTCGTTGCGTTCCAGATCGGTGATCATCACCAGCTCGGCAATCTCCTTCGGGTCGGTTTGCAGCTCGCAGGCCAGGCGCGTGTCCTCCTGCGGGTCGCGGGACCGGGGCCGCGTGCCCTTGATCGGCCGGGTGGAAATCTCCCGTCCCTGGACCTGAAGGAACAACTCCGGCGATGCCGAGAGCACCGCGCGACCACCCGCGCCGAAACCCGCGTCGAGGAAGGCCGCGCCCGGCGCCGGCGAGCGCGCGCAAAGGTGCTCGAAGAGCGCATACGGGTTGCCCGTCGCCCGCGCCGCCAAGCGGTGGGTGAGGTTGACTTGGTAGATATCGCCGCGGGCGATGCGTTCCTGCGCGGCGCGCACCGCGGCCTCGTATTGCACGCGGGTCATGCCGCCACGCCACGGGCCACACTCCGCCGCGGCGTGCTGCCAGGCGGATCGTCGCCGCGTCCATGCCACCGTCGGCGTGCCGGTGGGAACGGCGCGCAGCTCGGGAAAGAACGCGAACCACCAGCTTCCCTCGTATTCCACCCAGCCTACGGCCGCCCCGCGCGGGTGCGGCGAGGCATCAGCCCGGACGCGGACGCGCCGCCGGTCCAGCGCGGCCTCCAATCGGTCCCACTCGCCGGGGCCGCCCGCGAGGATCTCGTCCGGCTCCTCCGCCTGGTAGATCCAGCCGGGCGCGGCCCAGGAGTTAAGCGAGACGAAGGGCGTCACGCGGCCAGCCGCACGAGGGCGCGCAGGTTTTCCTCCGCCTCGAAAATCGCGGCGACGGGAATGACAAATCCGGCCACGGCGCGCGCCTCAATGTTCTCCCTCTTGCGCCAGATGAGAGGCGCGGCGAAGCCGTCGGTTCCGCGCAGACGCTGCTCGATGACGTGCTCCACGGGGTCGATGATCCAGTATTCTCCCACACCGTTGCGCTCGTAGTCGCGCAGCTTCACGCCGCGGTCGTTCTTCTCGGTGCTGGGCGAGAGGATTTCGGCAATGAAGCCAGGCACCGGAAAGATCATTTTCTCCGGCTGGAACTCCGCGGCTTTCTCCGCGCGATAGAAGATCACGTCCGGCCCGTAGTCGTTGCGCGGAAACTCGACGAGAGCCTTTTCCGTCAGCACTACCCCCAATTCGCGCCGCAGCGAGTGAGCATGCAGCAGAGCCTGAAGGAGCCCGAGCGCGCCGATGTGCCGATACTTCGCGGGCGAGTGCAGCACCACTTCGCCGTTGATGAACTCCGCCTTCTGGCTCGGGCGAAGGGCTTCGCGAAACTCGTGCCGCTTGCGTCGCTCGGCCTCCACGCGCTCGGTCAACTCGCGCACGTATTCGGGCAGCGCGGGCGAGGCGAGCAGCGGTTCCAGGATCGCATTCACGGTTCTCACGGTAGCGGCCAGCATGGGGCGGTGCAATCCGGTGGCGGCCCGGTCGCCGTCTGCAATTCCCGTGCGTTTCTTTCGGCCGGGCGCCGATTTCTTGTCACCTTTTTCCCGCCGCGGCCACTCGTGCGGTGATGACCACGTCTCTGCCCTCCCCTGCCCCGTCGGCCGCCCGTTCCGACGCCGACCTCGTCGCCCGCTCGCTCGGCGGGGACCGCGACGCCTTCGGGAGCATCGTCGAACGCTACCAGCGCCTCGTGTGCTCGGTGACCTACGCGGGCACCGGGTGCCTTGCCCGCTCGGAGGATCTCGCGCAGGAGACCTTCCTCGCCGCGTGGCGTCGGCTTCCCGGCCTGCGGGAGCCGGGCGCCTTGCGCGCGTGGCTTTGCGGCATCGCGCGCAATCTCGTCCGCGGCGCCCGCCGCGCCGATGGCCGCGAGCCGGCGGCCGGCGCCGAGCGGCTCGCCCTCGCGGAGGAAACGCCGGCCGAGGATGCCCTCCCGGCGCAAGCGGCGATCACGCGCGAGGAGGAAGGCATCATGTGGCGCGCGCTGGAGCGGGTGCCGGCGCTCTACCGCGAGCCGATGGTGCTTTTCTACCGCGAGCACCAGTCGGTGGAGCGCGTGGCGGCTGCGCTGGAGGTGAGCGAGGACGTGGCGCGCCAGCGCCTTGCGCGCGGGCGCCGGATGCTTCACGAGCAGGTGGCCGCATTCGTGGAGGGCGCGCTGGAGCGCTCGGCGCCGGGCAAGGTGTTCACCATGGCGGTGCTCGCGGCGCTGCCGGCGCTCGCCTCCTCGGCATCCGCCGCGACGAGCGTGGGAAGCGCGGTGCTCGCGTCCGGCGGGGGCGCGGTCGCAGCCAAGGGCGTGGGAGCGACGTTGCTCTCGCCCTTG
>CALMOL010000376.1:0-20206 GCA_937871685.1 uncultured Verrucomicrobiota bacterium | reverse complement strand
GTGCTGATGCACGACCCGACCTGCCTGTTCCGCTTCGAGGAGCACGACGTCTTCCTGCCGATGATCACGATGGAAGAGCTCGACGGCCATAAGAAGGGCATGAGCGAGGTGGCGCGCACCCCGCGCCAGCGCGCGCTCGTGCGGCGGCAAACGTGGATCATCCTCGGCGGCACGCTGGCGTTCGTTGCGGCGTTCGCGCTCTTGCTTGTGCCGGGCAGCGCTTGGGCAGGACATCCCGCGCCAGCCAGTGCGGTGGGATTGGCGGGCTCACTAGGCTTTGCCGCTTGGTTGACGTGGGCGATGCATCACGGCGTGGAGGAAGCGCGCCGGGTCCACGCGGAGGAACGCGCCGCGCGGCCGGAGGCCTTCGCAGACGCGGTGGGTGGGGCGTGGGAATACCGATCGCGCGCCACGCTGCTCGGCCTGCCGCTGGTGCACGTTCGGCACGGCGCGGGCGTGCCGGGCGCGGGGCCGGCGCGCGGATGGATCGCAGTAGGCGACCGCGCGGTGGGAGTGCTCTTCGCGGCCGGGGCCTTTGCCGTGGGCGGCGTGAGCGTGGGCACGGTGTCAGCCGGCGTGGTGTCGGTGGGGGTCGTGTCCATCGGCGTGGTGTCGCTGGGAACGCTGGGCCTCGGCCTGCTGGCCGTGGGCACGGTGGCCGCGGGCTGGTGGGCGCTCTCGGGCCTGTGGTCAGTAGGCTGGGAGGCGGCGGCCTCGGGCGGCCTGGCGGCGGCGTGGGACTTCGGGGGGGGCGCGCACGCCTTCGCGGCGCACGCGAACGACGGGGCCGCGCGCCGGTTCTTCGCGCAACGCCTGCCGGCGAGCGTGTTCCAGTCGGTGCTCGGCGGCCTCGGGGCGCTGGCGCTGGGCACGGTCGGATGGGCGGCGTGGCGAACCGGCGGCCTACGGGACAAGGCGGTAGAAACTGGCCACGGAGGCATGGAGGTCACGGAGGCCGGAGCGGAAGGGGTTGGCCACGGAGACACAGCGCACACAGAGAAGGGGAGAAGCCGCATGGTTGCCGAAGGCGCGGCGGTGGGAAAGCCCCGCGCGGTGGCGATGGATCATCTGCGGGGGTTCCTTGCGGCGCTGGTGGTCGCGCATCACGCGGTGCTGGCGTATCACCCCTATGGCCCGTCGGCGCCGGCCTCGCTCGCGGCGGCGCCCCGGCTGTGGCAGGCCTTCCCGGTGACAGACGCGGCGAAGCGGCCGGGGATCGAGCTGTTCGTCGGCTTCAACGACGACTTCATCATGTCGCTGTTCTTCCTCGTGGCGGGGTTGTTCACGTGGAGCACGCTGCGGCGGCGCGGCGCGGCGGGCTTTCTGCGCGACCGCGCGCTCCGGCTTGGGGTTCCCTTCCTCGTGGCGGCCGGACTGCTTGCGCCGCTGGCTTACGTGCCGACTTGGCTGGGCACGCGGCCGGAAAGCGGCGGCTGGTGGGCGCAGTGGAGCGCGCTGGGCACGTGGCCGGCGGGACCGGCGTGGTTCCTGTGGGTGCTGCTCACCTTTGGCGTGCTGGCGGCGGCCTCTTGGAAGCTCACGCCCGACTGGGCCGAGCGCCTGGGGCGGCGGCTGGCTTTCGCGAAGGAGCGGCCATGGAGCTTTTGCGGACTGCTCATGCTCGCGTCGGCGGCGGCGTATGTGCCGCTGGCCGCGGTGATCTCGCCGGCAAAGTGGGCTGCGTGGGGACCATTCAGCGTGCAAACGGCGCGGATCATTCATTACGCGCTGTATTTCGCCGTAGGAATCGCGCTCGGCGCGAACGGGATCGAGCACGGCCTGCTCGCGGCCGACGGACGGCTGGCGCGTCGATGGCTGCTCTGGATGCACGCGGCGATGGGGGCCTTCGCGCTCTCGGTGGCGGCGTTCATCGTTTACATCATCGGCGCGCAGAAGGGCGAGCCGAGCGCGCTCTGGCACACGCTCACAAGTTTCGGCTTCGTGCTGTCCTGCACGGCGTCCTGCCTGGCGGTGGCGGCATTCTTTGTGCGCTGGACGCAGCAGCCCCGTGCCTTGCTCGACAGCCTCGGCGCAAACGCCTTCGGCATTTTCCTGCTGCACTATCCCGTCGTGAGTTGGCTTCAATGGGCCCTGCTCCCCTTCCCTTGGTCCGGCGCGGCAAAGGGTGGCCTCGGGATCACGGCGGCCATCGCGTTGAGTTGGGCGGGATCGGCCGCGCTGCGGCGCGTTCCCGGCGTGCGCGCGTGGCTGTAACCGCGCGCCATTCGCGCTGGACTTCGGGCCGATAGCGGCCTTATGCCTCGCGCATGAAGCAGCACAACTTCCTGCGCGGCGCGCGCGTGTATCTGTCGGGGCCGATGGACTTCGTGGCCTCGCGCGTCGAGGAAAAGAAGCTTGGCTGGCGCAACCGCGTGGGCGATTTCCTGCGCTCCTTCGGCGGCGTGGTGTTCGACCCGTGGTTCAAGCCCGCCGTGCGCGGCCTCCACGAATATGGCCTGGAGGACATCAACACCATCGACGTGCGCGAAGCCTGGACCTACAAGCAGGGCGCGGAAGGCGACGAGGCGCGCGCCACCTGCGCGGCGAAGTTCTGGGAAACGCTCCACATCGACCTGCGCATGGTGGACACGAGCGACTTCACCATCGCCTTCGTCCCCACGAACATCTACTCGGTCGGCACCGTGCACGAGATCGTGCTCTCGCGGCTCCAGTTCAAGCCGGTGCTCTTCGTGTCGCCGCCGGTGTGCTTCCCGGCCTTCGACCAACTGCGCGAGCACCTGCGCGACGACCCCGCCGGCCTCGCGTTGCTCGAGCGCGTGTCCACCGAGGTGCCGGTGAAGCCGAACCCGCGCGGCATCCCGAGCCTCTGGTATATGCCTCTGATCGGCTCCGGCTGCTTCTTCGACGGCTTCGGTTTTGCGCCCTACCGCCAGCGCTTCAACTGGCTGGCCTCGCCCATCGACGAGATCGAGCGCCGCCAGCCGCCGGAAAACCCATTGCTGCCCTACCTCGAGCAACTCTCCGAGCGCATCCCGCCGCGCTGGGACAACAAGCTCAAGCGCTATGAGACCAACGACGACTGGCTCCTGTGGGAGCTGGAGAGCGCCGACCGCGCCGGCGAGATCGTCCACGACTCCCCGCTCGACGACCTCCGCCAGGGTCGCCTGCCGTTTGGGGAATGACTCTGCCGCCCGCCTTGGACATCCGCGCCTTCCAGCCCGCCGACGAGGAGGCGGTGATCGAGCTTTGGCGCGCGTGCGGCCTCGTCGCGCCGCAGAACGACCCGCGCGCGGACATCCGGCGCAAGCTCGCGGTCGCGCCCGAGCTGTTTCTCGTCGGCATCGCGGACGGGGAAGCCGTCGCCACCGTGATGGCCGGCTACGAGGGCCACCGTGGCTGGATCAATTACCTCGCGGTCGCGCCCCGGTGCCGTCGCGGCGGCCTGGGCCGGGAAATGATGGCGCGCGCCGAGGAACTCCTCCGCGCCCGCGGCTGCCCAAAAATCAACCTTCAGGTCCGCTCGGCGAACGTGGCCGTGCTTGCCTTCTACCGCCGAATCGGCTTCGCGCCGGACGATGTCGTCAGCCTCGGCAAGCGCCTCGTGCACGACCCGCTGACGCCCTGACCCCGCCGGCGACGGCGTCACGCTCCTGCAGGCCTACGCGCTCGGCATCAACCCGACCGCCGGCAACTTGGCCGCCTTCCTGCCCGACGCGGTCTTGGCCGACGGATTCCTGGGCCTCTCCTTCTACGGCGACAGCCCCGGCGTCGCCCATTCGGTGCAGACGAGCGCCGGCCTTCAAAACTGGACCACCAGCAGCGTCACGCTCTCCCCGCCCGACGCCAACGGCTACCGAATTGGCTCCGTCTCGGCCGGCGCGGGCGATCGCTTCCTGCGGCTCGTGGTCAGCTTCTGAACGGTGACGCGCGGCCGGGATCGCCGCGATTGCGCCCGCGCCACGCCGAGGCCAGCCTCGTGTCCATGAGCCCCGACGACTGGAAGCTTCGCGGCGTGCGCGTGGTGCGCGCCGGCGAGCTGGACATCAACACCGCGCAGACGCCCGGCATGAACCGCGCCGCCGCGATCACCCACGCGCGCACCGGCGCCGAGAAGCTGTGGGCCGGCACCGTCGTCATCCACCCCAACGCCAAGACCGGCGCGCACCACCACGGCCCGGTCGAGAGCGTGATCTACGTGGTCTCCGGCCGCGCGCGGATGCGCTGGGGCGAGGCGCTGGAATTCACCGCCGAGGCCGGCCCGGGCGACTTCATCTACATCGCCCCCTTCGTGCCCCACCAGGAGATCAACGCCAACCCCGGCGAGCCGCTTTCCTGCGTGCTGGTCCGCTCCGGCCAGGAGCCCGTGGTGGTGAACCTCGACCTCACTCCCGCCGAGGAGCCAGAGGAAGTGTTCTGGGTGGATGACCTCCACCCGCACCCGCACGCCAAGGATGGCGGCGAGGAATGCGGGAAGCCCGCGGGATGAATGTCGCGACGCCGGGCGACGAATTCGCGGAGATCCACCGCGGAGGGTGAAGCTCCCAAATTCCGCCGGGATGTGTGCGCCGGTGCGCGGACGACGCGGAACGGCTGATGCCAACGCACAATCAAGCCGGCAAGATTGCAGTGGCGGGAAAGCCCGCCCGCCGAGGATTTTCCCAAGTGCCTGAAGGACGAAGCTTGCCGGTTTGGTCGCGCGTTAGGCTGAGGTGTGTTGCGCGAAGGTCCGCCCCTTGGCCCGGATGCATCGCCCAGGGAACCACCGGATTGCCGCGGCTGCGATGCCATCGCGTAACCACGCATCCACATTCCATGAAATACTTTGCCATTTCTCTGCGCTTCCTCGCGCTCTCTTCAATCCTCGCCCTCTCCGCTTGCAGCTCGATGGGTGGCTCCTCGGGTTCTTCTTCCGGCAGCTCGGCTTCAAGCGGCGGCACCAGCGCGCGCCCGGGCCCGCTGGGCGGCTCGGCGATGGCCGCCAGCGGCGGCAGCGCGAGCGGCGCCACCTCGGGAGGTCCCGGAAGCGGCAGCACGCGGTGACCGAAGGGCTGCCATGACTGACCGTGCGCCGGGGTTTCGACGCCGAGCACACCGACAAAAATTACCCCTCCGCCAGGAAGGCGGAGGGGCTCCGAGTTTTCGATGGGCCGAAAGGCCGCGAAGCTACGCGCAACAGCAATGGGCCAGGAGCAGGGTGACGGCCGAGCCGCCCGCGAAGCCCGCGGTCACGAGCGCCCTCAGGAGCCGGCGGGAGGGAGGAGGAATTTCAGCGTGGACAGGCCCCCCGGCGGGATCTGGGACGAAAGGGCGGATCAAGGCGGGGTGACCACGAAAAGGCTCGCGCTCGTCGCGCTGCCCGCGGGCGTCGTGACTCGGATCGCCCCGGTCGTTGCGCCGGCCGGCACGGTGGCAGTGATGGTGTTGCCATTCTGCACCGTGAAGGCGGCGGGCTGGTCGCGAAAGGCCACCCCCGTCGCACCATTGAAGCCGCTGCCGGTGATCATCACGGGAGTGCCCGCCGGACCGCTCGCGGGGCTGAAGCCCGAGATCGCGAGGCGGGCCGCGCTGGCTGCCCCCACGGTGACGACCTGCGTGCGGTTGCCCGCCGCGTTGTGCGGATAGACCATGAGCAGGCCCAGCGAGGCATTGTTCTGGTAGTTGGCTTGGTTCACCACGACCGGGAGCGTGGCGCCCGGCTGGCCGGAGAGGACGAACGGCTCGGCGCCCGTAGGGCTGGAGGCGTCCACGCCGGGGTGCGAAACGTCGTAGGTCAGCCAGGGTGACTCCGAGTTCACGGTGTAGCCAAGCGCGTCGTGACGGGTGACCTGCACCTTGTAGCTGAAGCGGGCGGTCCCGGCGGTGATGCCAAGCTGACGAAGGTTTACCGGCAGCATGGCGAGGTTGTTGTTCAACATGTTGTTGGCCACGCCGGTGGTGATGTTGGCGTAGTAGCCGGTGCTCGTGACGGTGACGCCGTCGGCCACGTTGCCGGCGGTGGCGCTGGTGCCGACCAGATACACGTTCTGGTTGGTGCTGGTGTTCGAGGTGTAGTTGCGCACCACGAGGTCGGTGGCGCCGGTGCGATTGCGGTCGATGAGGACGCGCACCTGCGTGCCCAGCTCGCCGGGCAGGGCGTAGTCCTGGCGCATGGCCACCGCGAAGACGACCACGGCGCTCTGGTTGTTCGCAACCGTGGGATCGAAGGGATTGGCGCGTTGCGCGAAGTCGCTGGTGACGCCCACGTAGCGGATTTCCGATTGCTCGAAGACCGTGCCCGACGGGGGAACGTTGCTCGCATACTGGAGCTCGAAGCCCTTGGCGTGCGAAGCGATGTCGGCCGGATTGTTCGTGAGCGTGGAGGTGTTCGAGCCGGTGTTGATGCCGGTGCCGCCGAGGTTGACGAACTGCGTGATGGCACGGGCAAAGGCCGGGAGGTTGGCCGGCGTGGACGCCAGGTCGGATGTCGGGCGCACCACGCCGTGCACGGAAAGGCGCATGGAATGGCCGGACCCGCCCACCTCGATGAACTGGAGGCGCCCAGCCGCCTCGGACACGAAGTTGCGGGCGACGCTCGCGCCCTGGTTGGCGGCGGCCTGCGGGTCGCGCGAGTGGCGAAGCTGGCCGCCGTTGACGCTCAGGCGGACGCGCAGCGTGGCCTGGCCACCAGCGGGCACGCTGACCGTGCCGCCGTCCGGCAGCGAGTAGGTCGCGCCGGGCGTGGTGGTCCAGTCGGTGAAGGTCACGCTGAAAGTTCGCGGGAAATTTTCCTTGTTGACCACGCGCACGGTCTTCTCCTGCGAGAAGGTGCCGCTCACCGGCACGCTGACGAGGCCGTAGGAGACCGACACGGGCGCATCGGCGTCCGTGCTCATGGCGAGCGCGGTGGGAAAGTTATCCGCCGGGTTCAGCGTAACGCGGCCATTGCCGATGCGGGAGATGCCGTAGAACAGGCCGGTGGGCGAGACGCGCGGATCGACGCGCACGGAGTTCATGATGAGCGCCTTGTATTCCTCGGCCGTGTAGCCGGGGCGGAACTGGCGGAGCAACGCCATGGCGCCGGCCACGTGCGGGGTGGCGGACGAGGTGCCGTTGAAGCTCGCGTTGCCGGTGCCGGAGTTGCGGTTGGCGGTGGAGACGGACTCGGCCGGGCCGGTGATGTCCGGCTTCAGCTTGCTGTCGGAGGGACGCGGCCCACGGGAAGAGTAGGAGGCCATGCTGTCGGCCGTGGTCGTGCCGCCGGAGCCGTTGTAGCAAGCGGCCACGGAGAGGGCGGCCGTCGCGTCGGCGGGCGTGCCGGCGTTGTAATAGTTGTCGTAGGCGTTGCCGGCGGCGGCGATCACGTTGAGCCCGGCCGCGTTCGCATTGTTGGCTGAGTCGGTGTCGGGATCGCCCGGGTAGTCGAGACCGGCGTCATCGCCCAGCGACATGCTGGCGATGGCCAGCACCGGGGTGCGCGGGACGGGGGCCGCGCCCGTGAGGCCGGCGAGCTTGGGCGGGAGGGGCGTGCCCGCCGGGGACAGCTGCCAGATGCGCACGGCGGTGGCGATGTCCACGGCGTCTGCCGAAACGAAGGTGGAGCCGGCGTTGCCGAACACGCGCAGCGCGTAGAGGCTCGCGCCCGGCGCGATGCCCGGGGAGGTGCGGATGTTGTTGCCGGTGCCGACGATGAGTGGCTCGGTGGCGTTCCAGGGGCCGGGGTAGGTCGAGCCGGCGAAGGCGCCATTGGCCGCGGTGTTGATCGTGCCAAACGCGGCGACGAGGCTGGCGCACGAGGTGCCGTGGCCAAAGACGTCCATCGGGTTCGGATCCGGCGAGGGCGTGGCCACGGGCGGAGTCGCCGCGCCGCCGTTGTAAGCGTCACCGACGAGGTCCCATCCCCAGATGACCTTGGCAGTCGGGAAGGTGCGCGCCGGAGTGGAGCCGTCGATCGTCGTGGCGCCGGAGGTGTAGCCGGTCAGAGGCGTGCCGGTGGCATTGAGGCCCGGGCCGCCGAAGGCGGTGTGGACGAAGTCGATGCCCGTGTCGATGACCACGACGCCGATGCCCTCACCGTGACCGTTGAGGCGCGTGGGATCCCAGAAATTCCGGGTGCCCATGAACTCGACGCTGGTGTTGGCCATCGGCTTCTTGGGACGGATGGGTGCCACGCTGACCACGCCGGGAAGGGCCGCGATGTCGGCGACCTGATCGGGGCGCACCAGAACCGCGATGCCGTTCACCGCCGTCTGGCCCCGATAAACGATCGCGGCGGAAAACTGAGCCTGCAGCTGGGCGGCCAGCGAGATCTGCTGGGTTTCGAGCGTGCGACTATAATTGATCGCCTCCGTCGCTGCCGCCGCGTCGGCCTGAGCACGGGCGGCCACTTCGCCACCGGGCACGAGAAAGCGCATGGATCGGAAGTAGCGGTTGCCGTTGGCCTCGAACACGCGCGCGGCCGGTTCTCCGCCCAGGCGCACGAAATAGTGGGCGCGCCCGTCTGGTAGGAGGCTGAGGTGATTCGGCGCCACGCGCTCTTCGAGCGGCGCGAGCGAGTCCGGGTAAATCACCGGCGAGACGCCCATTTTTCCGTTTTGGGCGACCGAAATGGCGGCGGCTCCGAGAAGCGAGGCGGCGAGGGCAGAGCGATAAGCGATCCTGCGTCGAGCGATTGGCATGATGGGTTTTTGAGGGGTAAGAAAGGTGCCACCGTCCAGGAGCGGCCGGGGAGGCACCGCCGACCGCGTCCTGACTTCCGCTAAGCTTCGCAGAAACGACGGCTGGAACTGAGCCGCGGAGGGTAGAAAGCCCAGCCGGAGGGACAAGTTCCTTTTGTAACAAAGCTGCACCCTTCCTTCAGGGAGAGCGAGGCACCGGTAATACGCCACGCAAGCGGTGCGACGAAAGCGTCTTGCCTCTTCCGGTTGCCGCTTACTTCGAGCCTAGAAAGCGAGCGGGCGATGGGATTCGAACCCACGACATCTTCCTTGGCAAGGAAGTGCTCTACCACTGAGCTACGCCCGCGAGAGAGGACGGAGATAGTATGACGGCTCCCGTGGCGTGCAAGCGGTTTTTGGGCTGGCCGTTTCGCGGGTCGCGGCTTCCGTCCCGACCCCATGCATGACCGCCTGCGCGAAATCCTCGCTTCCAAGCGCTCCGAGGCCGAGCTCCTCCGCCCGCGCCTGCCCGAGCTGCGCCGCGTGGCGCTCGCGCGCAACGAGTTCCGCTCGCTCGCTCGCGCGCTGGAGCGCCGGCCGGATGCCTCGCTCGCGGTCATTGCGGAGGTGAAGCAGGCGTCGCCTTCCTTGGGCAGCATCGCGGACGCGGCCAGCTTCGATCCCGCCGTCATCGCGCGGGCCTACGCCGAGGGCGGCGCCGACGCGATCTCGGTGCTCACCGACGGGCCGTTCTTCGGCGGGCGGCTGGAGCACGTCGGCGAGGCGCGCCGCGCGGCCGGTGCGCTGCCCGTGCTGCGGAAGGAATTCATCGTGGACGAGGCGCAGGTCTTCGAGGCGGGCGCGGCGGGCGCGGACGCGATCCTGCTCATCGTGGCGGCGCTCTCCGACGACGACCTGCAGCGCTTCATGGACATCGCGGCGGCCTGCCAGCTCGACGTGCTCACGGAGGTCCACACGCTGGACGAGATGGAGCGCGCGCTGGAGGCAGGCGCATCGCTCATCGGGATCAACAACCGCGATCTTTCCACCTTCCGCACCGACCTCGGCGTGACCGAGGAACTCGCCGAGGAGGCGCCGACCGACGTGACGCTCGTGAGCGAGAGCGGCATCTTCACCGCCGCCGATGCCCGGCGCGCGCGCGACGCCGGGGCCGATGCGCTCCTCGTCGGCGAGGCGCTCATGCGCTGCCCGCCGGACCGAGTGGCCGCGAAGATCCGCGAGCTGAAGCTCCTGCCGGCGGGCATCCCGCTGAACGGCGGCGGGGAGGACGGCCAATGAGCGCGCCATCCGCCGGGGCGTCGCTGCTGTCGGCGAATGGCCTCGCGCTGAGCTTCGGGCGGCAGCGACTCTTCGAGGGCGTGGGCCTCGCCGTCGCACCGGGCGAGAAGGTCGGCCTCGTCGGGCGCAACGGCACGGGCAAGACCTCGCTCCTCAAGATTCTCGCCGGGGCGCTCGGGCCGGACGCGGGCGAGATCTCGCGCCGTCGCGGGCTGCGCGTGGGCTACCTGCCGCAGGAATTCGAGCTGGAGGATGGAAAGACGGTGCGCGAGAACATCGAGTCCGGCGCCGCCGACATCATGGAATGGCTCCGCCGCTACGAGGCCGGCGAGGGCACCGAGAATGAGCTGGCCGACGTGCTCCACCGCATCGAGGACGCCGACGGCTGGAACCTCGACGCCCGCATCCGCGCCGAGGCCCACGCCCTGAGCACGCCGCCGTTGGACAGCCCGGTCGGCCCGCTCTCGGGCGGCGAGAAGCGCCGCGTGGCGCTCTGCCGCTCGCTCGCCGGGCAGCCGGACCTGCTGCTGCTCGACGAGCCGACCAATCACCTCGACACCGCGTCCATCACATGGCTGGAGGAATTCCTCCGCGGTTTCCCCGGCGCCGTCGTGTTCATCACGCACGACCGCTACTTCCTTGAGAACATCGCCACGCGCATCGTGGAGCTGGCGGATGGCCGCGCGTGGTCGCACCCCGGAAATTACACCGCCTACCTCGAGGCGCGCGCCCTACGCCAGGAGATCGCCGGGCAGGCCGAGCGGCGGCGGCAGCGCTTCCTGCGCGCCGAGCTGGAATACGTGCGCGCCGGCGTGCGCGCCCAGCGCTCGAAGTCGCGCCACCGGCTCGATTCCTACTACGCCGTCGAGGGCCTGGAGGCGCCGCCGGAGGAGCGCGAGATGGATCTCCTGCTGCCGCCGCCGCCCGAGCTGGGCGACTTCGCGGTGGAAGTGGAAGACGCCGGCGCCCGCGTGGGCGAGGGCGACGCGGAGCGGTGGCTTTTCCGCGGCCTGACCTTCACGCTGCGGCCGGGCGAATGCACCGGCATCGTGGGCCGCAACGGCGCCGGCAAGACCACGCTGCTGCGCTGCTGCCTCGGCCAGCGCGCGCCGGACGAGGGCCGCGTGGCCATCGGCAAGCGCAACGTCTTCAACTTCATCGACCAGGGCCGCATGCAGCTCGACGGCGCCAAGAGCGTGATCGAGGAGGTGGCCGACGTGGAGGAATGGGTCTTCTTCGGCGAGCAGAAGCTTTCGGTGCGCGCCTACCTGCGGCGCTTCCTTTTCGCCGACGACCGCGTGCGCGAGCGGGTGGACCGCCTTTCCGGCGGCGAGCGCGCGCGGGTGATGCTCGCCAAGGTGCTCAAGCGCGGCGGCAACGTCCTCGTGCTCGACGAGCCGACGAACGACCTCGACCTCGGCTCGCTGCGGATGCTGGAAAACGCGCTGGTCGATTTCGGCGGCGCGGCCCTGGTGGTCTCGCACGACCGCACCTTCCTCGACCGCGTGTGCGACCAGATCGTGGCGCTGGAGGACGGCGGCGGCTCCTTCGTGCAGCCGGGGAACTACGCGTATTACCTCGAGAAGAAGCGCGAGCGCGACGCGCGCACCGCGGCGTGGTCGGCCCCGGCCAAGGCCGGCCCTGCCCCGAAGGCGGCCGAGCGCCCGCGCAAGCTCTCCCACCGCGAGCAGCGCGAGCTGGCCGGCATCGAGGAAACGATCCTTCTCGCTGAGGCCCGCGCCGCCGACCTGGAAACGGCGCTGGGCGACCCCGCCTTCTACACCACCCGCGCCGCCGAGGCCGCGCGCGTGACCTCCGAGCTGGAGGCCGCCCGCGCCGAGGTGGCCCGCCTCTACGAGCGCTGGCAAGAGCTGGGCGAGCGCGAGGCCGCCTCCCGCTGATCTCCATCCTCCCCCGCCGCGGCGGGCGGGATGCCGGCTCCGCCTTCTTGGAGCCACGCCATGGCATCAAGGAATCACATCACGCCCCTTCGGAGTCGCCCTCCCCTCCTAGGAGCCACGGCGTCCTTCCGAGGAATCGCGGCATGCCTCCGAGGAATGACGTCGTCCTTCCCAGGAGGCACGCCGTCCTTCCCAGGAGGCACGCCGTCCTTCCCAGGAGGCACGGCACCATTCCAGGGAAGGACGGCAGGACTCCGAGGAATGGCACCACCATTCCGAGGAGGCACGGCACCCTTCCGAGGAATGACGCCACCATTTCAAGGAATGGTGGCTCATTCCGACTAATGAAACCGCCTCTCCAGAAGCGGACCCCCTCCCCACCCCCCGGCCGAGGGATGGCCCGGCCGGCTTCCGGCGCCTTTGTGACCCGGTTTCGGCCGGGAAACGGGCCGCCGCCGGCCGGCGCGTGGTGACGGGAATAGCGGTGAGCGTGCATGCATCTTTTTTTGCCGTGCCGCCGTGCGCCGTTAGTTTGGAAACCGCCGTTGTTACAGATTCGTCATTCCTCCCGCCGCGTTTTTCCCATGTCCTACTCCGAATCCTCCCTCGCCCCCGCCGCCAAGCCGCCCGGCACCGAGCAGTTCCCGCCCTTCGACCTCGCGCGCCTCATGAAGACGGTCTTCAAGCCCCGGCCGGGCGAGCGCGTGGCCGTCCTCATCGACCTGGATGACCCGCACGGGATGAAGGACTACGGCTTCCTCCGGGATCCGAAGCTCACCATCCAGGGCCACGCCTACCGCGATTTCTATCTCGCGCTGAAGGATCGCGTGCTCGGAGAGCTCGGCCTGCGCGGCGGCGAGATGTTCGCCTTCGAGAAGACCGGCGGCTCGAACCTCGATCTGCCCGACCTTTGCGTGGACGCCGCCGGCCGCGAGCTCTCGCTGGAGAAGGACATCTACCCGAACTACCAGCTCATCCTCTGCATCTCCACGTATTCCGCGACGGCGCCGCTCACGGCCTTCGCCAAAAAATACGGCTTCCGCGGCGCGACGCTCCACGGCGTCAATCCGATCATCCTCGCGAGCGGCCTGTCGGTGAACTACGAGGAAATCTCCCGGACCGCCGAGAAGATGCGCCTGGGGATGACCCGCGCCGATTGGGTGGAGATCGACCTTTCCCACGCCGGCAAGGACTACACGCTGCACCTCGACCTCCTGCCGCAGGAAGCGCAGAAGAGCCACGGCCTTTGCCAGGGCGGCCCGGACATCGCGAACCTGCCGGCCGGCGAGATCTACTTCGTGCCGACGGGCGCCTACGGCCAATTCCCGCACCGCTACGAGGACGGCACCATCGGGCTGATGACCGTCGAGGGCGGCGCCATCGTGCGCGCGGATTTGCTCGCGGGCGACGCCGCCGTGGTCGCAGCGCACAACACCAAGCTGCGCGACGACCCGATGACCGGCACGCTGGGCGAGCTGGGCTTCGGCACGCAGGTGCTGCCGGTTTCGGGCCGCGACATCCAGGACGAGAAGATCCTGGGCACCTTCCACGTCGCCACCGGCCGCTCGGACCATCTGGGCGGCACGCTGGTGCCGAGCATGTTCAAGACGAAGGCGAACGCCACGCACGACGACATCCTCTTCGCGCCGGCCAAGACGCCCGAGATTCAGAACCGCGAGGTGCGCCTGCACAAGAACGGCCAGACCCACGTAATCATCCGCGGATATGAGCCGACCGAGTTCATCCTGAACCTGCGGAACGCGGCCTGAGGCGCGGGGATTCCCCGGCTGGATCGGGCGTCCAAGGTTTTAGCCACAGATTAACGCAGATTAAAGGAGATTGGGGGAGACCGGGTCGCACGCGCTTCTTCCAGGTCGATGCACGGCGCCGACTTGCGAACCGACGTCCAGCCCGCTCGCCCCCAATTTCCTTTAATCTGCGTTAATCTGTGGCTAAAACCTGAGCGCCGCTTTCTCAGACGGCTTCAGAACTGGCTGATCCGCTGAAACTCGGCGTAGCGGGCCTCGATCTCGGCGGGGCGCAGCTTGCGGAGGCGGTCCAGCGAGAAGGCCTCGACGCAGAAGCTCGCCATCGCGCTGCCATAGACCACGGCTTGGCGCAGGTCGGCGAAGGTGATGTCGGACTCCGCCGCCCGCGCGAGGTGGCCGACCAGGCCGCCCGCAAAGCAGTCGCCCGCGCCGGTGGGATCGTGGAGATCCGCCACGGGAAAGGACGGGCACGAGAAGAACTCGCCGGCCGAGTCGTCCCCGAAGAGCAGCGCGCCGTGCTCGCCCTTCTTCACGCACAGGAAGCGCGGCCCGCGGGCCATGATGGCGCGGGCGGCGCGAATGAGGTTGGACTCGCCGGAAAGGAGGCGGGCCTCCTCGTCGTTGATGACGAGCAGGTCCACGCGCGGCAGGAGCTTCATCAGGTCCTCGTGCGCCGTCTGGATCCACAGGTCGAAGGTGTCGGCGGCGACGAAGCTCGGCTTCTCCATCTGGTCGAGGACGAGAAGCTGGAGCGAGGGATGGATGTTCCCGAGGAGGACGTAGGGGGTCTTGCGGTAGTCGTCCGGCAGGCGCGGGTGGAAGTGCTCGAAGACGTTGAGGGCCACCGAGCGCGTTTCGCGGCGGTTCATGTCGGTGAGGTATTCGCCCGACCAGCGGAAGGTCTTGCCCTCGACGTGCTGGAGGCCGGCGAGGTCGATCTTGCGCGTGCGGAAGAAATCGACGTGCGCCTTGGGGAAATCGTCGCCCACGACGGCCACGAGCTGCGGCGGGGTGAAGAAGGAGGCGGACACCGCGGCGTAGGAGGCCGAGCCGCCGAGCACGTCGTGGTGCTCCTCGGCGGGAGTCTTGATGTCATCGAGACCGAGCGAACCGACAATCAGAACAGGCATGTGCGAAAATTGGGGAAGCGGAGCGGCAATGAAGGGAGAAAGGGGGAGAAGAAAAGAAGGAAGAAGCAGGAAGTAAGAGGGAAGAAAGCTGATCCGCTCGGCGCTCAGCCCTGCGCGGCGGCCAGCAGCGCGCGGCATTCCCGCGCATACGCCTTCGGATCGGCGGCGAGCAGCAAGCCTGACACGATGCACACGCGGCGCGCGCCGGCGGCGAGGACCTGCAGGAGGTTCTCCAGCTTCACGCCGCCGATGCAGAAGATCGGCCGGTCGGGCACGGCGGCGTGGACGGCGGCGATGTCGGCGAGGCCGACGGGCGGATAGTCCGGCTTCGTGGGCGTGCCGAAGAGCGGGCCGAAGCCCAGGTAGTCCGCTCCTTCCGCACGGGCCGCGCGGGCTTGGTCCAGCGAGTGCGTGGAGCGGCCGATGTAGGCGCCCACGCCGGAGGCGAAGCGCGCGAAATTCATGGGGCCGTCGTCCTGGCCAATGTGCGCGCCCGTCGCGCCGGGACAGCGCAGGACGAGCGCGGGATGGTCGTTGAGGATCAAGGGGGCGCCGTGGTCGCGGCAGATCGGCGCAACCTCGTCGGCCAGAGCGAGGATCTCCTTCTCGGAGGATTTCTTGGCGCGGATCTGGAGGATGTCCACGCCGCCTTCGAGGAGCTGGCGGGCGCGCGCCAGGGCATCCGCCGCGGCCACATAGCCGAGATCGAGGATGCCGTAGAGCAGGCAGTCGGCGAGGGGCTTGGTCATGACGCTGGCGGGAGACCGTTTTTGTCCCGAACACGTTGCTGGGCCACAGGGCTTAGGAAAATCCAGACGTTGGCCAGGAGCAGCACCGCAAGGCAAGCGATGAAATACGACGGAGAGCGAAGGAGATTCGTGACTCCCTCGGTCCCGGAGCGAAGCCAGACCCTGTGCAAATTGGCCGCGGCAAGGCCAGCCGCCAGCAACAGGATCAGCACTCCCACCCACATGGATGGATCGCTCCGCCGCCTTGATTGCAGGCGCACCAGCCAAGCGCCGTTCATGAGCAGCAATCCAAAGATGCGCGCAATCACGTTTCCATGAACCGCGAGGCTCCATCCCCCAAGGAGAAACGCCGAGGAAAGCAGGAAGTGCAGCCAGGGCCGCGGGATGGCAGCAGCCTCGCTCATTTCTTCGATGTCGCGTGGCGGCAGCACACTTCCCAGCGGTTGCCGTCGGCGTCCTCGAAGAAGGCGGCGTAGTAGTCCTCGGCGTAGTCCTCGCAGTGCTCCGGCCCCTCGACGTTGCGCGCGCCGGCGGCCACGGCGGCGGCGGTCACGCGGTCCACGTCGGCAATCGTCGGCTGGTAGAGGGCCACGCGGTTCAGCCCGCCGCGGTGGCTCTTCTCCTCCACGATCCACACGAAGGGCGGGCGCGGCTGCGGCTCCTCGGCCACGAGCGACATCCAATCGTCCTCCGGCCGGCCGCCGCGCTGCTGGGTGAATCCAGCGGCGCCGAGGAAGGCGACGTAGAACGGCCGCGCCGTCGCGAACGAGGAGACGCGCAGGTCAATGTGATCGAAGAGCCGGGGCTGAGCAGACATCGGGGCCGATCATCGCTCCGCGCGGCGAGCTGTCCAGCCGCGGGGTGGCTCGCTCACTCCGCCGCGTCGCGCGTTTCCTCGGCCACGGCGCGCACATATTCGTGCGGATCGTGCAGGGCGGCCGCGAGCGCCGCTTCCGCCGCGGCGGCGTCCCAGCCGGCTTGGCCGCGCCGGTGGGAGCGCATGAGCGCGAGCGCCTGCACGGCGTTGCCGCGGACGTTGTAGTGCCAATGGCGCGCCAGGCGCAGGCAGAAGTCGAGCGCCCAGGCGGCGTCTGGCTCGTGCCAGGCCACGGGGGTGGACGCGCGCACCAGCGCGGCGAGGTCGTCCTCCTGCTCGGCCCGCGCGAGGAAGGCGCGGTCGGGACGGGCGTCGGCGCGGGGGGTCATGAGGAACGGAGCAACCGGCGGGATCGCGGCGGGCGCAACTTTTCGTCGCGGAAACGGTTCCACCGCTTGCCGACCAGCCTCGCGTCCTGCGACGGTGCGGTAGTCCGTCCCATGCGCTCGATTCGCCGACTCTTCTTCCCGTGCGCCGCCGTCCTCGCGGCGACTGCGCCCTTGGTTCCGGCCCAGACTCCGATGGAGCCGGCCCCCTCGCCTTCCGCCGCGCCGCTCCCGGCCGACCGACCGCTCTTGCGCCGCTGGCAGCAGGAGCAAGGCGGCCAGCCGGGCGCGATGGACCGCCGGCCCGGCGGCCCTCTCCTCGGGGGCGGCGGCGCGAATCGCTTCAATCGCCCCAACGCGGGCGTGCGCCCCGACGGGCAGCCGCGGCCGTGGGCCACGGCGCTCCAAGCCCTGACCCCGGAGGAACAGCACAGGATGCTCCTCGCCCGCCAAGCCGCCATGCGCGACCGCGTGGTGACGGGCGCGATCCGCGAGGCGATGATCCGCGCCGATCCAAACGTGGCCCCGGTGATCGAGAAGTTCGAGAAGTCCCTCCGGGAAGCGCGCGGCGTGCAACAAGGCCGCCTCCAGCGCCGGCTCGACTTCCTCACCGAGGAGGAGCGCCAGGTTCTGGTCCACGCCCGCCAGGCGGTGCAGAACGATCCCGCGGTGGCGTCCGCGCGCCAGCAGGTGGAGACGGCGCCGACCCCTGAGGCGCGCCGCCAGGCCGAGCGCGCCCGCGAGGAAGCGGTCAAGGCCGCGATGATCCGCACGGACGCCCGCGTCGGCGCGGTTCTGGAAAAGATTCGCAACGCGCCGCCCGCCGCTCCCATGCCGCCTGCGTCCGCGGGACGCTGAGGTTGGGTCAGGAGAAGGGCGGCCGGGCACATTTGGGGCGGAAGCGGCCCCCGAGCAGCTCGTCAGCGCGCGGCCGGACCGCCCCGTGGGGCCAGTCCAGGCGGGGCGCGCGAAGGAAAGGCAGACCGTCGCCCCGTTGGCGCTGCCGCGGACCGCGGCGGCGTGTCGATTCCCCCGTGTTGAAACCATCTCCCATGAAATCCATCGCCCAAGACCTCTGGCTTCTCCATTACAAGGCCCCGCTGCTGGGCGACTACCTTGGGCGCAACGTGAGCGTGGTGCGGCTGCGCTCCGGCGACTTGGTGATTCATTCCACCGGGCCGTTCACCCCCGAGGACGTGACAGCGATCAAGGCCCTGGGCCGGCCCGCGTTTGTGCTGGATGCGCTGTCCAAGCACGACACTTTCGCCAAGGAAGGCCGCGCGGCCTTCCCGGACTTGCCCTACTACGCGCCGGCGGGCTTCTCCGAGGTGGTGGGCTTCCCAACCGAATCGCTCTCGCATCCGCCATCCGCCTGGGCGGGCCAATTCGACAGCGTCCACCTGAACGGCATGGAAGGGCAGGATGAATACGCCTTCTTCCACCGTGCCTCGCGCACCCTGATCGTGTGCGATCTCGTCTTCCATGTGACGAAAGAAGCGCCGCTCGGCCCGCGCCTCTTCGCCACCGTGGGCATCGTCGGCGGCCGGACGCACGATGTGGGCATGCCGCGCCCGGAGCGCTCCAGCGTCAAGGACGCCGACGCCTTCCGCCGCAGCCTCGCGACGCTGATGTCGTGGGACTTCGACCGCATCGTCGTCGGCCACGGCGAGGTGGTCGAGAGCGGCGGCAAGGCACTCCTCGCCGAGGCGCTGCACGAGGCTGGGTTTGGATCGGAAGCCGCGGGCTGACGCGCCATCAAAAGGCCGGCAGTTGCAGCTTCCAGCGGATGGCCGAAAGGCGCACCGCCACGATGAGCGACATGCCCAGGGCAAAGGCCCACGGGCGCGCCATTCCCAGCGATGGTGCCGCCAGATAGAGGCCGATGCCCGCGATCGCCGCGGTCGCGTAGATGTCCTGCCGGAGAATGAGTGGAATCCGCGCCGTGAGCACGTCGCGGATCACGCCCCCGCCAACGCCGGTCATGGTTCCCATGAGGATCACGACCAGCGCGTTGTGCCCGGCACCCTCGGCGAGCTGCGCGCCCGACATCGCGAAGAGCGCGAGCGCCAGCGCGTCGGCGACCACGAGGGCGTCGCGCGGCACCGGCCGCATCCGCGCGAAGATCGCGGTGAGCAGCGCGACCAGCGTGATGAGCAGCAATGGCCTGGGGTCCACGATCCAGAAGATCGGGTGCCGGTTGAGCAGCAGGTCGCGCAGCGTCCCGCCCCCGATGGCGGTGAGCGCGGCGATCACGATCACACCGAAAAGGTCGAGCTTCGCGTGGATCGCCGCCAAGGCGCCGGAGATGGCCGACACCGCGAGGCCAACCAAATCGAGGACGTAGGAGATCATCTCGCGTCCTTACCAGATCGACCACGTCTTGGCGCGGTCCCTCGCGCCGAGAGCTATCACCGGTGGCAGAGCTTGGCACCGGTCTTGCGCGAGCGTTTCGCGGAAAAATCCGGCACATTCTCGATTGGCTGTCACCGCGCGGGGATCTCGTGGGTTGAAGGCATTCATGCACGCCCTGCACCAACTGGCCTCGGCCGCTCTCCTATTTGTCCAGATCCTTTGGCTTTCGGCTTGTCGCCTCGTGGGCGATCGATCGGCTCGGTCGATCGGCTCGGCTGGCTCGAGATCGGCGCGACGGCGCGAGAGACGGGTGATCCTGGGCAATGGCGATGCTCAGCGGCGCTGGACTGCTGGTCGGGCGCGGCGCTCGTTCCGGCTGCTCGCGCGAAAAGGCGGCGGCCCGTCACATCCCGGATTCTGACGGCAGGTGGTCATCGCAGGGGCGATCTTCGGAAACCATGCGCCCCGCCTTCATTGCCGTTGCGGCTTGCCTCGCCCGCCGCGCCTCTCTCGCGCTCGCCGCAATCGTGGCCATCGCGCCGATTTCTTCTTCCGCCGTGACGCCGATCATGTCGCTCGAGCAGCAGCTCGCTGGCTACAAAAGTTCCAAGCGTGTGCTGTTGGTCTTTGCTCCAGCCGCGGACGACGCGCGCTTCCAAGCGCAACGGGCCCGGTGGAACAGCGAGAAAGGCGCGTTCGTGGACTACGAGCTGGTCGTGCTGCCGGCTTTCACGACAGAAGAGGCGGCACCGCTGGCCAAGCGATACGGAATCAAGCCGGGCGCGTTTGCCGTGTTGCTCATCGGCAAGGACGGCAACGAGGCCTACCGCTCCGAAGTGCTCGTTGAAGCCAAGGATCTCTACCGGCGCATCGACGCGATGCCCATGCGCCGCGCCGAGGTGCGCGAGCGATCGCGCGATTGAGATTCACGAGAATCGCTCGGCGCTTTTTCAGGCTACTCCTTGCCCGCCGCGGGGTGATTGCCCGCGGCCTTGGCGTCCGCCTCGGTCATGTATTTGCCGTGCTTGGTGCGGCCATACCACTTGGATGCCGGCACATGGTAGGACTTGCTCTTGGTGTTGACCCATACCATGCCGGGACCGCCGCCGGGCGCCTGCGCGGCGAGCGGCTGGTTCGCGGCCGCGCCTGCGGCCTTCCTTTGCGCGCGGGTCGCCGGCGACGGGGCCGGGGAAGCGGCGGGCGCGGGGC
>CALMOL010000375.1 GCA_937871685.1 uncultured Verrucomicrobiota bacterium | reverse complement strand
CGGCCAGCGCCGCGGAGGCCGCGGCGAGCGCCGGCTTGCGCCGGGCCCAGCGCCAGATTCGCGCGCCGGGGCCGACCGGCCGGGCGAGCGTGGGCCGGCCGTCGAGCCAGCGTTCCAGATCCTCCGCGAGCGCGGCGGCGGAGGGATAGCGGCCGGCCGGCTCCTTGGCGAGGCAGCGCAGGCAGATGGACTCGAGGTCGCGCGGAAGGGCCGGGTCCAGCGCGCGCAGCGGCCGGGGCGGCTCGTCCGCGACGCGGCGCAGGAATTCCAGCGCGGTGGCGGCGTCGAAGGGCGACCGGCCGCCGAGCAGCTCGTAGAGGATCGCGCCGAGCGCGTAGGTGTCCGCGGCGGTGGTCAGGCGCGCGGTGCCCGCGGCCTGCTCCGGGGCCATGTATTGCGGCGTGCCGGCGATGAGGAGCGATTGGGTGAGCTCCATGCCCTCGGCGTCGAGCGAGCGCGCGAGGCCGAAGTCGGAAACGTAGGGCCGGTCCGCGGCGTCGAAGAGGACGTTTCCCGGCTTGAGGTCGCGGTGGAGGATGCCGCGCTGGTGGGCGAAGTGGACCGCGCGAGCGAGCGCGGCCACCAACTCCACCGCCGCGCGCACCGTGCGCCGGGGCCGCCACGGCAGGCGCTCCGCGAGCGAGCCGCGCTCGGCGAGCTTCATCGAGAAATACGGCAGCCCGCCGCGCTCGCCCACCTCGTGGATCGGCAGGATGCCCGGATGATCGAGGCTCGCCGCCGCCGCGGCCTCGGCCGCGAAGCGCTCCAGCGCGCGGGGCGAGTCCAGCCAGCGCGGCAGGATCACCTTCAGCGCGACCTCGCGGTCCGGCGCGCGCTGGCGCGCTCGATACACGATGCCCATGCCGCCGCGGGCGACCTCCTCGATCAGCTCGTAGGGTCCCAGGCGCTGGCCGGGCGCGATGCTCGCGGGGGCAGGCGGGAAGAATTCGCTCGCGGCATCCTCGGCGTCCTCGACCAAGCCCGCGCTCAGCGCGCAGGGCACGCACACGCCATCGGCAGCCAGCGCATTGCCGCAATCCGGGCAAGCGCGGGTCATCGGCGGGAAGGAGCGCATGGCCTCGGAATCAAGCCGCCGCGACGGGTGCGTCGCCCGGGAAAATCCTTACTCCCAGTCCAGCCGCATCCGGGCCAGCTCGCGGCGCAACGCCTTCAGGTCCCAGCGGGAAAGGTTGCCGCCGGGGGTGAGGACGTAGAGCAGGGCGCCGTCGGGGGAAAAGGCGAACTCGGCGCGCTGGGCGAAGGTGTCGGGCGATTCCAGGGCGGCCAGCGTGGCGCCGGTGGCGGTGGAGACGAGATAGACGCCCTTCGTGGTGGCGAGCGCGAGCTGGCTCCCGTCGGGCGTGAAGCAGGCGTCGAAGGCGTAGTCCTTGAGGTAGCCGGCGAAGGTGACCTTGGGCTTCCAGGTCGCCGTGTCGATGAGGAAGGCGCCGTTGGGACCCGCGAGGTAAAGCAGCCGTCCGTCCGGGCTGAACACCTCGAACCCGCCCCGGCTGTCCGCTCCGAAGTCACGCAGCTTGGTTCCGGTGGCCACGTCCCACAGGCTGGCGCCGGTGGCGCGGGGCGAGCCGTCGCTGCCGGTGATGACCGTGCGTCCGTCCGGGCTGAAGGCGGCCAGGATGGGGGAGATTTGCTCCTTCGGAAGAGTCAGCGCGGGCGGGGAAGGCTCGCCGGGCGGACCAAGGCGCCGCAGCTTGACCTGATCGGACTTCTTGGAAACCAGGGCGACCACGTCGCGCGCGGGCGGGACGCCGCCGATGCGAAAGCCGGGCGCATCGTCCACGACTTCCCGGGGTCCGACGACGAGGCTGCCGCCTTCCCGGCGCAAGGTCCGGCGCTCCAGGCCGGTCGCCTCGTGGCAAAGGTAGAGGCACGAGCCATCGCGGCCGAAGGCGATGGTCTTGCCGTCCTGGCCATACTCGAAGAAGCGGGCCAGCTCGCGCCCGGACGCCGCGTCGAGAAGGCGGGCGCCGGATTTTCCCGCCAGCGCGATGAGATGGCCGTCCGGGCTGAGGTCCAGCGAGGCGAGGGAAATGTTCCCGTCCTGAACTTTCGGGCCGGGGGCATGCAGCATCCGCCAGGCGGCGGATTCCTGGCAGCGCACGAAGGGCAGGGACGGCTCGGTGTTTCCCGTGAAGAGCGCGGTCCCATCGGCGGAGAAGCGCAGCGCGGGGCGGCCGCCCTGGCTGTTCATCGTCACCAGCGGCGCGCCGGAGGTGATGTCCCAAACGTAGAGCGAGGGCTCGAGCGAGGTCGCGGCGAGCGTCCGGCCGTCGCGAGGGAAGGCCACCTGGGCAACGGTGTTCGACTTGCTGCCCGGCAGCTTGCGCACGGTCTCGCCGGTGGCCACGTCGTGCAGATAGACGAGGCCGTCGGTCCCGCCGCTGGCGAGCAGGCGGCTGTCGGGGCTCCAGGCGACGTGGAAGAGCGTGACCGCCTCGTCGTCGTGCCGGAGGGATTGGATCTTCTGCCCGGTCGAGATCTCGAACAGTTCCACGATGACCGAAGGCGGCGGCTGGATCGCGGCCAAGTAGCGTCCGTCGGGCGACCAGACGAGGCACGAGGGGCGGAAGCCGAGGTCAAGCCGGCCGGTTTCCTTGCCGCCCTCGCGGAGATCGTGAAACGATGCGCCGCCCTCGGGAAGCCCCACGGCGAGCACGCGGCCCTCGGGATGAAAGGCGGCGTCGAAGGCCCAGCTCGGGGCGATGCCGCGGGTCGGCCGGCCTTTCAGGTCCAAGACGACCTTCCGCGTCGTGAGATCCCACACGCGCAGGCGATCACCGGGCGCGTGCCGGACCGCCAGGAACCGGCCGTCCCCGGCGAAGGGCGTGATGTAAACCGGCAGCGAGCCGTCCTCGGCCGCGGGCAGCGTCGTTTCCGGTTTTCCGGCCGGGGAGTAGAGGACGATTTCCTTGCTGGCTCGATTGGCGACGGCGATGCGTCCCGTGGCGGGATCGAAGGTGGACACGGCGGCCTCCGATCCGAAGGGCAGCGCGGCGGCCGGCCGGAGGTCCGTCAGCGCGAGGGCCGCGATGGCTTCGTTCCGCATGAGCGCGGTGGGACCGATGCGGGCGGCCTTCTCCAGGGCGTCGAGCGCGTTGTTGCGATGCCCGGCAAAAGGAACGAGCCGGGAGGCCGCCGCCTGGGCCACGTAGGCGTCGCGAAGCGAAGCGGCGATGCGCACGGCGGAAAGGGTGGAGACCACCGTCACGGCGACCAGGGCGAGGAGCAGCGCCGCGGCGAGGCCGGACACCAGCGGGTTGCGCTTCGCCCAGCGCCAAAGCCGCGCCCCGGAGCCGACCGGGCGGGCGCGCGTCGGCCGGCCGGCCAGCCAGTTGCCCAGGTCCTCGGCCAGCGCCTCGGCGGAGGGATAGCGGGCACCGGGCTCCTTCGCCAGACACTTGAGGCAGATCGATTCCAAGTCCCGGGGAAGGTTGGGATCGAGCGAGCGCAGGAGGGGCGGCGGGTCCTCGGCGGCCCGGCGCAGAAGCTCCAGCGCGGATTCGCCGGCGAACGGCGGCCGGCCGGCGAGCAATTCGTAAAGGATCACGCCGAGCGCGTAGATGTCCGCGGCCGTGGTCAGGCGCGCCCCGCCCGCGGCCTGCTCGGGGGCCATGTAGGAAGGCGTGCCGGCGAAGGAATGGGTTTGGGAAAGATTCGCGCTCCCTCCGTCCAAGGAACGAGCCAGGCCGAAGTCGGAAACGTAGGGCCGGTCGGCGGCGTCGAAGAGAATGTTCCCGGGCTTGAGGTCGCGGTGCAGGATTCCCCGCTGGTGCGCGAAATGGACGGCCTGCGCCAAGGCCGCCACCAGCTCCACCGCCTCGCGCACCGAGCGTTTCGGCCGCCACGGCAGGCGCGCCGCCAAGCTGCCGCCTTCCGCCAGCTTCATCGAGAAATAGGGCAGCCCGCCGCGCTCGCCGACCTCGTGGATCGGCAGGATTCCGGGATGCTCCAGGCTGGCCGCCGCCTCCGCCTCGGCCGCGAAGCGCTCCAAGGCACGCGGCGAGTCCAGCCAGCGCGGCAGAATCATCTTCAGCGCCACGATGCGGTCCGGGGCGCGCTGGCGGGCGCGATAGACGATGCCCATGCCGCCGCGGGCGATCTCCTCGATCAGCTCGTAGTCGCCGACGCGCTGGCCGAGCGCGGGGGCGGCGCCCGCCGTTGTCGCGACCGGGAGAAGATCATCCGAGGAAGAGTCCCCGGCATTCGTCGCCTCCGCCAAGCCGGCGCCCAGCGCGCAGGGAACGCAAAATCCGTCGGCGGCCAGCGCGCGCCCGCAGCCCGGACAAGCTCCGGGGCCGGGAGCGTTCGGTCGCGGGACGTTTTGCATGGAACCAGCGCGGGGCTACGCCGCGGCGGCGCCTTCTCCCAGCCGCGCGGCCGCGGTGCAGAGGTGGCGGATCTCGTCGTCGATCTCGTGCGGCGCGCCCACCGTGCGGGCGACCTGCCGGCGCAACACGAGGCGGTAGCGCGCGCGCAGCCGGTGGATGACGCTCTTGAGCGCCGCCTCGCCCAGGCCCAGCGCGCGGGCGGCGTCCGCGTAGGAGGGCGGCGCGGCGCCTCCGCCGGGCAGGAAGCGGCGCAGCGTTTCCCAGCGCGCCCCCTGGTCCTCGGCGAGGAGTTCTTCGCGAAGCTGGGCCAGCGTGGCCTCGAAGAGCGCCCGCGCCCAGCGCGCCTCGAACGCATCCTCCGCGGTCGCGCCCGCGGCGACGGGGAGCTCCGGCTCGCCCAGCGTGCTGAGCGACACGATCTCCGTGCCCGCGCCGCGCTTGAGCGCATTGCGGTGCGCGGCTTGATCAGCCAGGAAGCGCCGCAGCGCGCCGAGGAGGAAGGAGCGGAAGCGCCCCCGCGCGCGATCCGCCCGGCGCAGCGCGCGGTCGGCAATGAGCTGGGAGAAGAACTCCTGCGTGAGATCCTCCGCGTCCGGGGCGGAATGGCGCCGGTGCAGGATGAAGGCGTAGATCGGCTTCCAATACGCCTGGCAAAGCCGGGCCAGCGAGTCGTCCGCGCCGGGCGCGCCGTCCTGCGCCGCGGCCAGCACCACCGTCCAGGCCGTGGTGAGGAAGCGCGGCCGCCCGGCGCCGGAAAGCGGTTCGTTGGCTGGCATTGGGAGGAAGCGGCAGCGTAAGGCCGGGCCGCTCTTTGCCAAGCCCAGGACGGCTTTCGCCGACGGTGCGGGCGTCCGCTGCCACGTTTCCCCGCCGGCCCGCCTTGCCCGGCGCGGATGTCACCCCTACGCTGGCGATCCGACGCCGCTCCCCCTGTAGCCCACGCTTTTCGGTCCGCCGGTCCGCCCCAACCGTCTCCTCCCATGCCCTCCGTTCCCGTCCCCCGCATCGAGTCCAAGAAGGCTGCCGCGCCGCGCCGTGCGCCGCGCGCCGTGGCCGCGCCGAAGTCCACCCCGACGCCCTGGCCGAAGAACGATTACCCGCCGATCGAGACCGGCGAGCCATCGTTTGAGCCGGCCGCCATGCAGCGCTTGCTCGACGGCGACCAGGCCGAGATGCGGAACAAGGTGCGCGACCTCCTTTCGCGGCCGGAGTTCGCCTATTACGAGGGCTCCGACAAGGAAGGCCAGCGCGAGCAAACGCTGGCGTGGGCCAAGCTGATCGCGAAGGCGGGCATCTCCGGGTTGTTCTTCCCGAAGTCGGTCGGCGGCGGCGAGGATGTGCCGAAGTTCATGGCCGCGTTCGAGACGCTCGCCACGCACGACCTTTCGCTGGTCATCAAGTTCGGCGTGCAGTTCGGCCTGTGGGGCGGCGCCGTGATGCGCCTGGGCACCGACTTCCACCACCAGAAATACCTGCCCGACACCATCGCGCTCAAGCTGGCCGGGTGCTTCGCCATGACCGAGCTGGGGCACGGCTCCAACGTCAAGGACGTCGAGACCGTCGCCGTGTATGACCCGAAGACGGAAACCTTCGACCTCCACTCGCCCACATGGTCCGCGGGCAAGACCTACATCGGCAACGCCGCCACGCACGGCCGGATTGCCGCCGTCTATGCGCAGTTGGAGACGCGCGGCGAGCGCCACGGCGTTCACGCCTTCGTGGTGCCGCTGCGCGACGCCAAGGGCCGCCTCCTGCCCGGCATCCGCATCGAGGACAACGGGCAGAAGCTCGGCCTCAACGGCGTGGACAATGGCCGCATCTGGTTCGACCACGTTTCCGTCCCGCGCACGGAATTGCTCAACCGCTACGCCGACGTGGCGCCCGACGGCACCTACTCCTCCTCGATCAAGAACCCAGCCGCGCGCTTCTTCACCGCGCTGGGCACCTTGGTCGGCGGCCGCGTGAGCGTGGGCCAGAGCGGGAACTCCGCCGCCAAGAGCGGCCTCGCCATCGCCATTCGCTACGCCGCGCGCCGCCGGCAGTTCGGCGCGGCCGAGGGCCAGCCCGAGACCTTGCTGCTCGATTACCCCACGCACCAGCGCCGCTTGCTGCCGCTGCTGGCGAACGTCTATGCGCTCGACTTCGCGTTCAAGGCGCTCGTGAAGAAGGTCGTCGCGAGCGGCGGCGAGGGGCGCGACTTCCGCAAGGTCGAGACCCTCGCGGCTGCCATGAAGGCGTTCTCGACGTGGAACGCCACGCACGCGCTCCAGACGTGTCGCGAGTGCTGCGGCGGCGAGGGCTACATCGCCGCGAACCGCTTCGCCGCGCTCAAGGCCGACTCGGACATCTTCACCACCTTCGAGGGCGACAACACTGTGCTCATGCAGCTCGCCGCCAAGAATCTGCTCACCGACTTCAAGGAGTGGTTCCGCGACATGAGCACGATGCAGATGGCCACCTGGACGCTCGGGCGCGAGGCCAAGATGCTCGCCGCGCGCAACCCGCTTTCCGCCCGCCGCACGGATGCCGATCATCTGCGCGACCCCGAGGCGCAGCTCGACCTTTTCCGCCTGCGCGAGGAGCAGATGCTCACCTCGGCCGGCAAGAAGCTGCGCGACCTCACCGCCGACAAGAAGACCGACGTGTTCACCGCCTTCCTGATGGTGCAGAACAAGCTGGTGCGCGTCGGCCAAGCCTTCGTGGAGCGCGTGATCCTGGAGGAATTCAACAAGGCCGTGAAGGCCTGCCCCGACGCGAGTCTCCGGCCCGCCTTGGAGCGTCTGCGCTCCCTCTACGCGCTGTCCCAGTTGGAGAAGGGCCGCGCGTGGTTCCTGGAGGAGGGAATCTTCTCCGCCAACAAGAGCCGCGCGATCTCCCGCGAGGTGAACCGCCTGTGCGCCGAGGTGCGCAAGGAGGCCGTGGCGCTGGTGGACGGATTCGGCATCCCGCCTGCGTTGCTCGCTGCGCCCATCGCGCTCTGACCGGAAGGTTTTCGCCACGGAGCCACGGAGGACACGGAGATGAATTCCTGTTTCCCCCCTCCGTGTTCTCCGTGCCTCCGTGGCTGATCCTGCTGCGCTTGTTTCCAAGGTCTCGCTGGGCATCACCGCGCTGATCCTCGCGGCGATCGGCGGGACGCTGTGGGCCTTGCAGCCGGACTACCGCGGCGTGCGCGCCGGCCGCGCGGACGAGGGCTACATCGCCTCGACGGAATGCGCGCGTTGCCACGCGCCGCAGGTGGCCACCTGGCGCGCCACCTTCCATCGCACGATGACCCAGGATGCCGCCGCGCCCGGTGCGCGCATTCTCGGCGACTGGGAGAAGAACAACGTGCTCGTCCACGACGGCGTCCGCGCCGAGATGCGGCGCGAGGGCGCGAAGCGGTTCATCCGCCTCGTGCGCCTCAACGACCCGGAGGCGCGCCCGCAGGAATTGGAAGTCACGGGCACGGTCGGCTCGCGCCGCATCCAGCAGTATCTCACCCGCGACGGCTCGCGCACCATCCGCTTGCCCGTGGCGTGGGACGAGACGCAAAAGCGCTGGATGCACCTCAACGGCTCGTTCTTCCACGCCGACGGCGCGGACTACACGCGGCCCGTGGCCGAGTGGAACTCGAACTGCGTATTCTGCCACAACGTGAAGGCCCAGCCCGGCTACGACTGGGAGAAGCGCGAGTGGCAGACCGAGGTGGCCGAGTTGGGCATCGCCTGCGGCGCGTGCCACGGCCCCGCCGCGCAGCACGCGCAGAGCGCCGCGAATCCCCTCACGCGCATCCGGTGGCAGAGCACCGACCGCGCGGGCGCGCCTCCGGTCGGCGTGGTCCATCCCGGCAAGATCAACACGGATCGCGCCGCCATGATCTGCGGCCATTGCCACGGCCAGCGCATCCCGGACCCATCCGACCGCATCCGCGAAATCATGTCGCGCGGCGACCCCTTCGACGCCGGCGAGAACCTCCGCGAGTTCTATCGCCCCGTGCAGCGCGAAACCAAGGTGGGAGAGTTTGGGTTCGCCACGCGGTTCTGGGGCGATGGCTCGCCGCGCCTCACCGCCTACGAATACCAGGGGATGACGCGCTCCAAGTGCTTCACGGCCGGCGAGCCGGGGAGTCGCATCACCTGCATCTCCTGCCACGAGATGCACGGCGGCGACCCGCGCGGCCAGCTCACCGAGGCAAAGAAGACGAACCTCGCCTGCACCGCGTGCCATCCCGGCTTCGCGTCGCCCGCCGCGCTCACGGCGCACACGCATCATCCGTCCGAGTCCGCCGGCTCGCTCTGCTACAACTGCCACATGCCGCGCGTGGTCTTCGGCGTGATGTCTGCCCATCGCACGCACGACATTTCCAATCCGCGCCCCGCCGACACGGCCGCGCACGGCAAGCCCAACGCCTGCAACCAATGCCACGCCGACTGGTCGGTGCGCCGCGCCGTGGCCGAGACCGCGCGCCTGTGGCCCACGCCGACCAACCTCGCAGCCGCTGTGCCCACCGACTCGCGTTGGGACGAGCCCGAGGGCGGCCGCGCCCTCTTCGGCGGCGACGCCGTGGCGCGCGGCTTGGCCGCCGCGGCCCTGCACGAGTCCGCCCCAGTCGCTGACCAGACCTCCGCGTGGCTCGCCGAGGCGGCGGGGAATGACCGCTATCCCATTGTGCGCTATTTCGCCGCCACCGCGCTCGCCGCTCGCCCGCCGAATCTGCCGACGCCTGACTACCTCGACGCCGCGCCCGCCCGCGCGAGTGCCCTCCGCGCGTGGCTGGATCGCCTTCCGCCCGCTGCCCGAGCCGAAGCCGCCGCCGCCCGCGAGCGCAACGCCTCGCGCCGCGTCGAGGCCGACGTGGAAGTGGGGGAGTAGGCCGCTAGAGCGTTTCGATCCAAGGGGTCGCATCCGCCCAGACTCAAATCCCGCCAAGTCAGCCGAAGGCCTTGGAGTGCGGCGGGAAGCGACAGCGCCACACCGCCATCGCATGATGGCCGTGGCTGCGCTTCGAAGGCGGTGCTGATGTGGACGACGAAATGCACGATTGGGCCGCCCTCGGCTTGGGCACCCCCAGATGGATCGGGACACTCCAGAAATTCGCGAGGCGCTGGCGTTCACTCGCTGGGGCTACCCAACTCCTCGATCGCGGCCTTTACCGATGGTCGTTTTGCAGGGCGATCCAAGGCACTGCAATCCAGGCCCGTGATTTCAAGCGAGTCCGCCTGTTCGATGAGGCGCCACGGGTTGCCGCCGAAGGTGCGTCCAAGCTTCTTCTCTAGCGCGGCTAGCACCAGCCGGCGGGCCTCGCCGACGCAGAACGGCCATTTCAGGACCTCGGCCAAGTCCGCGGCATCCAGCATCCGGCAGGTTTGCTCGACGACCGCGCGGTCGGGGGAATCCTCCGCGCCCACGCCTGGCGGGGGAGAAATCTCCGCCCGGCAGATGGTCGCCAGGGCAACGAGGCGCGTGCGCTTGGCCGCGGGGAGATGCCGGGTCAGGCGAGCGAGCGCCAGGCCCACGCCCGCGACCGGGTCGGCCGCGGCGCTGAGCGGCCTCGGCAAGCCGTCCGCCCGAGGCTGCGCCTCGCGTGATTCCGTCAACTCCTGCAACAGGACCGCTGCGCCGCGCGCCGCGGCGCGGGAGGCCCCGGGCGCATCCATGCGGGCAGCCAGCGCGGCGAGCGCCTCGCCCAGCGAGGCGCGGACGGAGGGATGGACTTCCCATTTCTTTTTCAGCAACTCGCACAGCGCCGCCGCGCCGCGCGCCGCGGCGGGGGCGGAGTCTTCCAGGCGGGCGGCCAGCATCGCCAGCGCCCGTCCCAGGTGCGCCATGCGGTCCGGGTAATAGTCCTTCGAACTCCCCTCCATGTTCTCCGTCAGAAGGTTCATCAAGGAGCGGGCTTGGCCCGCCTCCAGCCGAGGGGCCAGGCTGGTCAAGACGATCACCAAGCTCGCCAGGCGATCAGGGTAGGTCTCGTGCTGATTCAGCAGCGTCTTGCCGGCCCGCTCGGCCAATGACCGAACGTCGATGGGGCTCACGCGAGCGCAGAGGCCAGCAACGATGGGGGCCACGAGAGTTTCGGAAGCGACCTGCTGCCGACGCTCCAGCACGGTCATCAGCGAATGGGCAATGGCCCCAGCCTCGGCGGCCTCCAGACGGGCGCAGCAGGCGAACACCGCCGGGCCCAGCGTCTCCCGGGTCCGGGAATTGTTTCCCCGCGGGTTTTGCAGGAGCCTCGCCAGCCGTCTCGCCATGGAGCCGGCTGCCTCGGGCTCCAGGCGAGCCGCGAGCGCGGCGAGAGCGGCTCCGAAGTCCAGCTGGAGGTCGGTGGAAAAATCTTTCCAGTTTTCCAGCAGCGTCAGCATGCGCTCGGCTTGGGATCTCGCGTCGCCCGGGCTCAGCTGGGCGGCCAACACCGGCAGTGCCGCGCCGATCATGACGATGTTGTTGCGGCTCGATTGGTTCGTCAGAAGACCGGTCACCGCGCTGAACCCGCGCCCGGCCGCCGCGGCATCGGGAGCCATCCGAGCGGCGAGCGCCGCGAGAGCGATGTCGCACATCCGCAGTCCGTCGTAGCTCATCGGCGGGGACCTAAGCGCCGCGATCAGCCGATCAGCCAGCGCCGCGGCGTCCGAAGGGCGCAAGTGAACGGCCAGGGCCGGGAGGACTTCCAGGGCGCTCACGGCGTAACCCGAGTCTCCCGGCCGACTTTCCAAGGCCCGCACGAGCGCGCTGGCTCCCTGCGTGGCGACAGCGGCCGCCGTGTCCGCGTCCAGGCGCTCGGCCAAGGCGGCCAGGGTCCCGCCCAAGTCCCACCGGAGGTAAAACTCCATGTCCAGCTGGCTTTCCAGCCGCTTGGCCAGGACATTCGCAGCGCGAGTCGCGAGCGCAGAGGCCGTGTCCCGGTCCAGGCGCGCGGCCAGCGCAGCAACGGTTTGGCTCAATTCCTTGACGTCGTAATCGGTTGGCTGCGAGGTCTCCAGCGCCGTCACCAGCATCTGTGCCCCGCGCGCGGCGATGGCGGCGGCGTCCTTGGCCCTGAGGCACGCGGTCAAATGCACCAGCGCCCAGCTCCGGTGCAGGGCGATGGGGAACGGCGCCTTTCCGCCGCCGAAGACTTCCTCCATCTCATTCAGGAGGCGGGAAGCCAGGGCGGAAGCTTCCTCCGGGTCCAGGCGGGCCGCGAGGGCGGCGCACCCGGGGCGCAGCACTTGGTCGTAACACAATTGTTCCGACGCCAGAAAACGGGCGAAGCAGGCGGCCACGGCCTTCGGCTCAAGGCGGACCGACAGGGCCGCGAGCGAGTTCGCCAGCGCCATTCGCGTCGCGTAGTCGCTGCCCGGGGACGCGCTCAGCTCCTGCATCCACTGCTCCGCCCTCATGCCGGCTCGCTCGGTGAAATGCGCGCGGAGTGACCGGTTGAGCCCGATGGCAGCCTGCAGGCCGCGCTCGTGGTGCGCGAGCGCGCGCGACAGAGAGGCCGTCGTCCGCAGCCACTCGTCGAGAACCCTTTTTCGGATGTTCTCGTTGGCGGAGGGCAGCTCCGCGAGTTCCCAAAGGCCGGCCCGCTCCTCCGGCGACGCGCTGAAATCCTGGCCGATCCCGATGGTCCGCACCAGCGAGCGCGTGACCGCGTCCTCCGCGTCTTCCCTCGCCCCCTCGGCCTCCCTCCGGGCCTTCTGCGCCGTTTCCGCCGCTTCCTGCGCCTTGGCCGCCGCCTCCTGGGCCTTGCTCCTTTCCGCGCGCGCGTTGAGGAAGAACGCGAGCGAGACCAGGAAGCCCGACGCCAGGACCGCCACGATGCCCGCCAGCAGCCAGCTTCGGATCCTCGATTGGCGGCGAAGCGTGGCGCGCTGGGCCCGCTTGTCGAGGTGCTCCCGCACCCGCGCGGCGCGGGAGGCTTGCCAGTATTTCCGTTCCAGGGTCGTCAGGCGCAGCGTGGTCCGCGTGACCCAGTGCTTGAGTTCGCGCGGGGGGTCGGCCGTGTTCAGGAAGTCCGGGCCGCGCTCGCTTTCCTCCCAGCGCCGCGCGGCGTGGGAGAGGCGGCGAAGGATCGGGATCTCCGGGCGCGCCAGTTCGATCCAGCCGCGGATCGTGGCGCATTCGCGGATCAGGACCTCGTGGGTCACCTCCACGGACTGGTCGCCCGCGACGATCAAGCGGTTGTCCGGGCCGGAAAGCTCGGCCAGGACGTGGTCCACGGCGATTGGATCGGTGTTCTCCCACTTCAATTCCGAGCGATCCACCCGGCGCCGGGTGTCGCCCACGCCCTCGCCGGGCGACGTGAGGCGGAGGAAGAGGTTGCGCGCGATTTCCCGGGAGGCCGGGTCTTCCTGCTCCAGCCGCCGGAGAGCGGTCTCGCCGCGCGTCTGGAGGGCGTTGGCCACGCCCCCGATCGCGACGTAGGCCGCGTGGGTGAGGCACGCGCCCTGGCGAAGCCGCCACAGCTCGTGCAGCGCCAGTTGGAGAAGCGGCATTGAGCCGCGCTGGCGATACACGTCCTTGAGCATGATCTCCACCAGCCCGGCCTGGGGATAGGCGCCGGCCCGGGCCGCGGGGCCCTTGATCGCGGCGCGCCAGCCTTCCTCGTCCAGCTCGTCCAACTGGAAGTTGTGCCGCTCGGCCGAGACCAGCTTCCAAAACTCCTCCGAGACGCGGCAGCGCTGGTAGAAATCGGCGCGCAGGGTGAAGGCGAAGCGCCACCGCTTGCTCCCCCGGGCCGCGATGCCGGCGAGCGCGTCCAGGGTCAGGCGCAGACGCGCCTGACGCTCCTCCTCGCTCGCGATGCCGAGCCCGCGGTGGGTGAAGAGTTCCTCGAACTGGTCCACGACGAGCAGCACCTCTTCCCCCGGATCGGGGAAGTGGGCTTGCAGCTCGTGGTCCAGGCCGGCAGCCCACGACTCGGCCGAGACCTGCCGGGGATCGGGAATGGCGCGCCGGACCGCGGCGTCCACGGCGGCGGCCCGCTCCGCCTCGGGCAGGCTGGCCGCCAACTGAACCAGGATCGCCCGCAGGAGGTCGCCGCCCGGCACGACGAAGAGGCGCTTCCACGCGCCAATGCCGGGCCACGCGGCCTCGGCGGCCTCGGTGGCCAGGCCGGCGCGGGCCAGCGACGACTTGCCGTTCCCCGACGGGCCGACGATGCAGGCCACACGCCATTCGCCGAGCATCGCCGCCAGCTTTCGGGACTCCCCGGCGCGGCCAAAGAAGAAGGCGGCGTCCTTCGCCCCGAAGGCCTTCAGTCCTCGGTAAGGATTGAAGTCCAAGGCCTCATTGACCGGCGAGGCATCCGCCGAGCCCTTGATCGCATGCTGGAGCCGGAGCAATTCCGGCTCGCTGTCGGCGACTCCCTTGGAAAGATCGACCCAAAGGCGTGATTGCAGGAACCAGCGGAGCTTCGACGTGTCCGCTTTCGGCAGCAAAACCGGGATGATGCGAAACTCGTCCTTTTGCCGCGAAAGCTTGATGGCCCGGTTGAGGAGACTGTCCACTTCCTCCCCCTGCCACGGTCCCTCCCCGTTGGGACCGAGGCAGATGATGGCCGACTCGCTCTCATCCATGGCCTTTCCCAGCCTTTCGGTCAGCCGGTCGCCGGGCTGAAGGTCCTTCTCATCGAGAAAAAACGTGACGCCTTGCTTCTCTAGCCAGTCGGCCATCGCGCGGACAAATGGCTTGTCCGCGGTGTTGTGGGAAAGGAAGACATCGTATGCCATGGCTCGCCTTGAGTTGGCCGCATTACAGGGGGCGCTGGACCATTGTTCAATGAATAAACTCCATCCGTAATTTTCCTCTTTACCCTCCTTCTGCACGGCCGCTTGGCCGCTGTCCAAACCGCCTCAGGCGCACCCTGGCAAGCCGTTCACGCTGGGTTGGCCGCGCCTCAGAACCGAACCAAGTCGCCTCGGCGAAGTCGCGTCGGCGTCGAGGTTGGGTGGGCTTGGCGTTGGCGGCCTCTTCATCCGGCGCCGGATGATGTTTCACCCTTATCTTGCCGCGCAGGATCAACCATCAGAATCCTGGCTGGCCGCCGAGGGGCTGGGTGGTGGCGCCGGAGCCGGTGAAAGCGCCGGTGGTGGAGCCATTGCCGCCGGAGCCAGTGTAGTTCGGGAAGTTCGTGAAGACCTGCGCGGCCGGGCCGCCGATGTTGACGTTCACGCCGTTGTTAATTGTCACGCTCTGGCCGGCGATGTATTTGGTGGAGGCGCCCAGCAGGCTCGTGTTGGCGGTGAAGACGATCTGGCCGTTGGCGCCGGGAGCGTAAAGCTTCAGCGTGGAATCGGCCGAGAGAATGCCACCGCCGATGGTGAGCACGCCGTTGGGACCGAGGGCGCCGAGCTTGACCACGTCGCCGCGGATGTCGGTCGTGGCGGCGGTGGCGATGGAACCGGCGGCGCCGTCGTGGCGGACCTCGACGGTGCCGCGGTCGGCGCGCACCCGACCGGCGACCTGAATTTGCGAGGACGTGCCGGTGGCCACGATGGTGACCTTGCCGCCGGGGCCGGGTGCGGCGGCGTTGAGCAGAGTATTAAGCTGTCCGGTGCTCTGGATGCGGATGGCGGTGCCGGTGGGGCGGGTGCTCGTCACGCTGATGTTTCCGCCGCGCGAGGAGGTGCGCCGCGGCGGCAGGGGCGGCGAGGCGGTGGGGTTCTCGTCGGAGGAAACCTCGACGCGGCCGGCGATGTCCACGGTGCCGGCGGAGTTGACCGTCACGGTGCCGCCGGCGCCCGCGTTGGCGGGGCCGCCGGTGGGGATGATGCCGGTGGTGGCGGTGACGATGCTGCCGCTGGGCAGGCTGAAGTCGGTCCCCGTGGTCACGGTGATGCTGCCGCCG
>CALMOL010000374.1 GCA_937871685.1 uncultured Verrucomicrobiota bacterium | reverse complement strand
GTTTCCGGCGGCAGCGCGAGGATCTCGCGGCGGTTCGCGGTAAGCGCGGCGGGGTAGTTCTCCGGCGACACGCCGCCCTGCGAGCCGGCGAAGAGCGCGTCGCCCACTACCGCCACGGGCGCCGCGAGGCCGCGAACCACGTAGGTGGTGCCGCCCGGCGAGTGGCCCGGCGTGGAGCGCGCCTCGATCGTCAGGCCGCCGACGGTCCACGAGTCGCCCGCGCGCGCGGGCTTGGCGCCGTTCACCGGCTCGCGCGCCGGCGCGACAACCTCCGCGTTCGTCGCGCTCTTCAAAGCATCGAGCGCCGCGATGTGATCGGGATGCGTGTGGGTGAGCAGGAGGAACTTCACCTGCAAGTCGTGCGCGCGAATCGTGTCGAGCATCCCGGCGGCGCTCGCGCCGGTGTCGAAGGCCACGGCCTCGCGCGTGGCCGGGTCCCACGCGAGGTAGGCATTCACGCCCATGCCGTTGAAGTCCGTGTGAAACGCCGCGAAGCCGGCCGGCGGCTCGGTTTCCGGCAGATGCTGCCCCTGCGCCAGCGCCACGAGCGCATCGGCGTCGAGGTCCAGCTCGGCCGCCGCGGCGCGCAGGCCATCGAGGTCGTCTGCGACGGGCGCGTCGGGGCCTTCGCGCCGGAGGCCACGCCGGGCCTTCGCGATCACGTCTTCGTGGGTGTCTTCGAGCGGGATGGACATGCCCGGACATCAGCGCGCCGCGTCCGCCGCACAAGCGAAACGCGCGTCTCCTAGAACCCCCGCGCCGCCAGCCACGCACCCCACGCCAGCAGCGCGGCGTCGCTGCCGGGTCGAGCGACGAGGCCGATGCCACGGCCGTGCGACTCTTGGTCCTCTGGGCCGGCGCCTCGGCCGCGCACGGTCAGCACCGGCCAACCGGCGACCGATGCCGGCGCGGTCAGCGGGAGGATGCGCGAGCGAAAGCCGGACTGGTCCTCGCCGATCCGAATCTCGCGCACCGGGCTGACGGGCAAGGCCAGGAAATCGAAGCGCCCCCATAGCTCGTCCTGCCGCACGCACCAACCGGCGCGGCGCGCTTGGTATTGCGCGTAGGCCTCGGGGGTCACGGTGCCGCCGAACTCGATGCGCTGGCGCACCGCCGGCTCGTATTCGTCGCGGTGCGCGGGCAGGAGATGACGATGATTGGCCCACGCCTCGAAGGTCTGGATCGGCACGAACAAGCTCACCGCCTCGTTCCAAGCGTCGGCGTCCCATTCTTCCGTGACGGCGCCGGCTTCGCGCAGGCGGGCGGCGAAGTCGGAGTGGTTTTCCAAAATGTCCCCCTCGCAGCCTTCCAGCCACGACCCCGCGGGAATGCCGACCCGCGGCGCGCTCTCCGGCACCGGCGTGATCGGCACGTCCAGCAGCGCCTCCGCCACGATGGGCGCGTCCGCCAGATGCCGCAGCAGAAAGCCGGGCGTGTCGAAGGATTGCGCGAGCGGAAAGCATCCTTCGAGGCTCCCGACCCCGCGCGTCGGGCGCAGGCTCACGAGGCCGCAGAATGAGGCCGGCGCGCGCAGTGACCCGCCTGTGTCCGTGCCGAGGCCGACCACGGCCGAGCCTTCCACCACGCTCGCCGCCGCGCCGGACGACGAGCCGCCCGTCAGGCAGCCCGGGCGCATCGGGATCTCGCACGGGCCGAAGTGCGCGTTGTCGCCGGTGATGCCATAGGCGAACTCGTTGAGATGCGTCTTGCCCAGGCGCACGCCGCCGGCCGCGCGCACGCGCGCCGCCAGCCAGGAGTCCGCCGCCGGGGTCGGCCGCGTGCCCGCGTAGAAGGTCGAGCCGGCCGTGGTGGGCTGGCCGCTCACGTCGAAGCAATCCTTTACCGATACCGGGATGCCGCCCAGGGCTTGCTCGAGGCCGGAGCCACGGTCTAGCTCGCCCGCCTCCGCGCGAATCCAGTCCGGATCGAGATGAAGGAAGGTTCGCGCCCCCTGCGCCTTGCGCCAAGTGGCGGTGGCCAGGGCGTTCTCGATGAGGTCGCGCGGGGTAATCTCGCCGCGGGCGAGCGCGGCGCGAAGCTCGGACAAGGGGAGGGCGGTGTGCATGCGGGGCGGACACGGTGCCCCAGGATTCCGGCCCACGCAGGTGCACTTGGCGCTTGGCACCCGTGCCGCGGCGTTCTATTGCTTGCCGCCCCACCTCCCCGAACATGAAAACCTTCCTTTCCGCCGCGCTTGCCGCGGCCCTCCTCGCCGGCGCTGGCCCGGCGTTCGCGCAAAACGAGATCGTCATCGGCGAGATCGAGTCGCTCACCGGCGGCAAGGCCGGCTTCGGCAACGAGCTCCACAACGCCTCGCTCCTCGCCGTCGAGGAGATCAACGCCGCCGGCGGCCTTCTCGGCAAGAAGGTCAAGCTCGTCACCGAGGACACCCAGTCCAAGCCGGGTGAACCCGCCGCCGGCATCCAGAAGCTCATCGCCCGCGACAAGGTCGTGGCCGTGCTCGGCGAATACGCTTCCTCGCTCTCGCTGGAGGCCGCCCCCATCGCGCAGCAGAACAAGGTGCCGATGATCTCGCCCGGCTCGACCAACCCCAAGGTCACCGAGACCGGCGACTACATCTTCCGCGTGTGCTTCATCGACCCCTTCCAGGGCACGGTGCTCTCGAAGTTCGCGCTCGACACGCTCAAGAAGAAGAAGGCCGCCGTGTTCACCGACATCAAGGCGGACTACTCCATCGGCCTGGCGCAATTCTTCAAGGAGCACTTCAGCAAGAACGGCGGCGAGGTGGTGGTGGAGAAGTCCTACTCGACCGGCGACAAGGACTTCAAGGCCCAGCTCACCGCGATCAAGGCGGCCAATCCCGACTTCCTCATGGTCCCCGGCTACTACGGCGAGGTGGCCCTCATCGCCAAGCAGGCGCGCGCCCTCGGCATCACGGCGCCACTCCTCGGCGGCGACGGCTGGAGCGACGAGCAACTCGTGGCCATCGGCGGCTCGGCCATCTCCGGCTCTTACTTTACGGATCACTTCTCGGTCGAGGACAAGTCCCCCAAGATCCAAGACTTCCTGGCGAAATACCAAAAGCGCTTCAACAAGCCGGCCGGCTCCGCCGCCGCGCTGGGCTACGACGCCGCCCTGGTGCTCTTCGACGCCATCAAGCGCGCCGGCGCCGCCGAGCCGTCCAAGATCCGCGACGCCCTGGCCGCCACGAAGGATTTTGACGGCGTGACCGGCAAGATCACCATCAACGCCAAGCGCGACGCCGAGAAGCCCGCCGTGGTGCTCCAGGTCAAGGGCAAGGACTTCAAATACGTGTCCACCGTGGCCCCCTGACCCCCGCCCGATTCTAGCCACAGATTAACGCAGATTTTCATAGATTAGGGGTGACCGGGGCTGTGGCCTCGCCATGAGAGTGAGCCTCAAACCTCTGGGCGTCCGACCGCCTCTTTCGGCACGCGAGCCGGTGTCCCCCAATCTTCTTTAATCTGCGTAAATCTGTGGTTTCCCTCTCGGTCTCTTTCTGAGCCTTGGAATTTTTTCAACAGGTCGTCAATGGTCTCTCGATGGGCGCGTTCTACGCGCTCATCGCGCTGGGCTACACGATGGTCTATGGGGTGCTGCGCTTCATCAACTTCGCGCACGGCGACGTGTTCATGGTTGGCGCGTATTGCGGCTTCTATTTTGCCCCGAAGGTGATGGACGTCGGCGTTCGGCTGCTCGGCGCGACGCCCGATGGCGACCCGACCGCCTCGGCGCGCTTGCTGGCCACGGTGCTGGTGCTGGGGATCACGATGATCATCTGCGCGCTGCTGGGCGTGGTGATCGAGTTGCTGGCCTACAAGCCGCTGCGCTCGCGGCCGAAGCTGGCCGTGCTGATCACGGCGATCGGCGTGTCCCTGTTCCTGGAATACGGTGGGCAGTTCTTCTTCGGGGCGAAGGACCGGGCGTTCCCCGAGCTGTTTCTCGACCAGCCGCTGGCCCTGGCGTTTCCGGCGCTGGCCGACAATTCGGTGGCCCAGGCGATCACGACCAACCAAGTCTTGGTCTTCGCGGTCACGGCGCTGCTCATCGTCGGGCTGAACTTCATCGTGAAGCGCACGAAGATGGGCTTGGCGATGCGGGCGGTCTCGCAGAACGCCACCGCCGCCCAGTTGATGGGCGTGAACGTCAACACGGTGATCTCCTTCACCTTCGCGCTGGGCTCCGCCCTGGCCGGCGCGGCCGGCATCCTGTATTCGATCTCCTATCCCAAGATCGAGCCGCTGATGGGGCTCCTGCCGGGCATCAAGGCCTTCGTGGCCGCGGTTCTGGGCGGCATTGGGCATCTGCCCGGCGCGGCCGTGGGCGGATTGATCATCGGCTTGGTGGAAACCTTCGTGGGCGCGTCAAGCCTGTCGAGCTACCGCGATGCCATCGCGTTCGCCGTCCTGATCGGCATTCTGCTGCTCAAGCCCGCCGGTCTCTTCGGGAAGGCGACGGTGGAGAAGGTGTAGCGGCGGGACAATCAACGGTCTGGCGCGTAAGTGCAGGGTGGTTTCCTTGGCGTGCTGGGGCGCGTTGTGGAGTGCGGTGGCTTGCCACCGCTGTCCTGCCGTTTCGTTGGGAGAAAGCCCATCAAGCGTCGATCCGTTGTTGCGCTCCGCTTGTCGGCAGAACGAATTCTGGCGCGGCCGGCAGGACAGCGGGAGCAAGCTCCCGCACTCCACAACGCCCTCGACCTCCCGTAAAACCTCCCGGCCATTCTCGAACGCCCCTAGCCCCCGAATGGTCTCATGCTGGACAAATGGATGCGGTCCCGGTGACACTGAGCGGGAAGCGGCCCACCGTTTGCCCTGATGCTCCCTGAGTTCCTCACCGATCCCGGCCAGTTGCCGTTCACGGTGGCGCTGGCCCTGCTGGCGCTCTTTGGGCTGCTGGAAATGCTCTCGGTGCTGGTGGGCCACGCGCTCTCGCATGTGGCGGACTCCTGGCTGCCGGACCTCCACCTCGACCACGGCGCCCTCGGCCCGTTGGAGAAGCTCCTGGCGTGGCTCCACGTCGGGCGCGTGCCGGTGGCGGTGCTGTTCACCGTGTTCCTGGCCGTCTTTGGGCTGTCGGGCCTCTTGTTTCAGGAAGGCGCGCGGGCCCTGCTCGGCCACGCGCTGGCGTGGTGGATCGCCGTGCCCGCGGCCCTGGCGCCCACGCTCGCGGCGGTGCACGGGGTGGGGAAGTGGGGCGCGCGCGCCTTCGCCGGCCGGCGCGAGACGGACGCCGTTTCCGCCGAAACGCTCGTCGGCCGCCGTGCCGTGATCACGCTGGGCGAGGCGCGCCGCGGTTTTCCCGCGCAGGCCAAGGTGCGCGACGAATGGGGCCGCTCCCACTACGTGATGATCGAGCCCTCGGCGGACGAGGAGGCCTTCGAGCAGGGCCGCGAGGTCACGCTGGTCGAGCGCCGCGGGGGCGTGTTCACGGCCGTCTGACGAAGCTTTAAGCCAGAAAACTCGAAACTCGAAACAAGCACCGAAAAGAACGGCATGCGCCGGAAGCTCTCCCAGCCGAGCGCCTTGGCCGCTTTCGGGCGCTTCTGCCTTTCGGGCCTTGTTTCGAGTTTCGAGCTTCGAGTTTCCCCATCCTCCCATGCCCACCAACCTCGCCCTCATCGGCATCATCGCCGGCACGATCCTGTTCTCGCTGCTGGCCATCGGCTTCATCTTCGCGCGGCTCTACCGGCGCTCCACGAAGGAGGTGTCCTTCGTCCGCACCGGCTTCGGCGGGCAGAAGGTCATCATGAGCGGCGGCACCCTCGTGATGCCCGTGCTGCACGAGACCATCCCGGTGAACATGAACACGCTGCGCCTGGAGGTCTCGCGCACCAAGCAGGATGCCCTCATCACCGTGGACCGCATCCGCGTGGACGTGCGCGCCGAGTTCTTCGTGCGCGTGAAGCCCACCGAAGAGGCCATCGCCGACGCCGCGCAGACGCTCGGCTTGAAAACGGTCAACCCCGCCGACCTCAAGGAGCTGATCGAGGCCAAGTTCGTGGACGCCCTGCGCGCCGTGGCCGCGGGCATGAAGATGGAGGAATTGCATGAGAAGCGCACCGAGTTTGTTCAGCGCGTGCAGCAGGTCGTCTCCGAGGACATCCTCAAGAACGGCCTGGAGCTGGAGGCCGTGTCGCTCACCTCGCTCGACCAGACCTCGCAGGAGTTTCTCAACCCCAAGAACGCCTTCGATGCCCAGGGCCTCGCGCAGCTCACGCAGATCATCGAGAGCCGCCGCAAGCAGCGCAACGACATTGAGCAGGACACCCGCCTGGCCATCCAGCGCCGCAACCTCGAGGCCGAGCAGGAATCCCTCCAGCTCTCGCGGCAGGAGGAATACGCCAAGCTCGAGCAGACCCGCGAGATTTCCGTGAAGCGCGCCGCCGAGGCCGCGCTGGCCGCCGCCGAGCAGGCTCGCCGCACCCAGGAGTCGCGCCTCATCGAGATCGAGGCGCAGCAACTCACCAAGCAGGCCGACATCACCGCCACGCGCCAGATCCAGGAAAAGGAGATCGAGAACAACAAGCTCCTCGAGATCGCCCAGCAGGAGCGGGAGATTTCCGTCGCCGAAAAATCCCGCGCCCAGAGCGAGGCCCAAGCCGCCGCCTCCAAGGCGCTCGCCCTCGCCGTGCGCGAGGAAGAGGCCGTCGCCACCGCGCGGGCCAAGGAGATCGCCGAACGCCAGAAGGCCATCGAGCTGGTCGAGGCCTCCAAAGTGGCTGAGCGCACCGCCATCGGCGTCACCGTGGCCGCCACCGCGGAGAAGCAGGCTGCGCTCGACCGCGCCGAGGCCGTGAAGACGCTCGCCCAAGCCGATGCCGACCGCGTCCGCATCGCCGCCGAGGGCGAGTCCGATGCCGCCAAGCTGCGCGCCGCCGCCGCCGCCGGCACCTACGAGGTGGACGCCGCCGGTCGCCGCGCGCTCAACGAGGCTGCCAACCTCATCTCGCCCGAGATCATCGCTTTGGAGATCAAGAAGGCCCTCATTGCCGCGCTCCCCGACATCATTCGCGAGAGCGTGAAGCCAATGGAGCGCATCGACGGCATCAAGATCGTCCAGGTCGGCGGCCTCGGCGGAGGATCCTCGCCGGACGGCGCTGCTTCCCCCGCCGCGCCCGCCGGCGGCAGCTCGCTGGCCGACCAAGTGGTCCAAAGCGCCCTGCGTTACCGCGCGCAGGCCCCGCTGGTGGATTCTCTCCTCAAGGAAGTGGGCCTTGGCTCCGTCGGCCATTTGGGGAATCTCTCTTCCAGCGCGCTCGGCGACGGATCCCACGGGAACGGCCACGCCGATGACTCCGGCGCGAGAAAGGCGTAGCCGATGGTTTCAGGCCGTCCTGAGCAAACAACCCCAGACCTCTTGGTCCAATCGCCGCCTTGAGGCGCCCGGCCGCTCGTCCGGGGCTGGATTCGTTCGGAAACGTTTGCGGAAGGTTGGGCGCGTTTTGGAGTGCGGTGGCAAGCGTCAGCGCGACACCGCCTTCGAGTTCAAAGCCGCGCTCTCGTGCCAAAGCGGTGTCGCGATGACGCTTGCCACCGCACTCCAAAACGCGCCTGACCTCCCGCAAGCCGTTGTCAGCGGACGCGACAAGCCGGATTGCCCCTACGGCACCGCGGCGGCTTGCTTGAGCAGCTCGGCCCCGCGCGGCACGGCGCGCTCGAAGTCGCGCCACGCCACGACGCGGGCGAGGTTCTGCCACTCCACGAATTGATCCTCGTCGATGTCCACCACGGAGGCGTTTGCGCGCAGGTAGGTCGTGGCCAGCAGCTCGTCGTCGGCGCGCGCCAGCTCCTGGGCATAGGCCTCCAGACTTTGGCCGACTTCGCGGATGATCCTTTGGTGGTCGGCCGACAGGCTGTCGAGCGTCGCCTGGGACGCCACCAGGGGGATGAAGAAGTAGAACAGCGCCCGGCGGCGCGGCGTGGTCACGGCGTGGCAAAAGCTTTGGAGCTGGTAGGAAAGCAGCGAGGAGGCGGAGGTGAAGGCGGCGTCCAGCCGCTTTTCGCGGAAAGCGGCGGCGATCTGGCTGGAGGGCATGTCCACGGTTTGCGCCCCCGCCGCCTGGAGCAGCGAATCCACGCTCTGGCCGCCGCCGCGCACGCGCATGGTCCGCACGTCGGTGGGCAGCATGATGGGAGTGCCGGCCGACACGGCGCCGGCGCCCAGCCAGTTCCAGGTCAGGAGCACCATCTTCTTCTCGCGCATCGCGTTGGCGAGGCTGGCGCCGACGGGCGCCGCCTTCCAGCGGAACGCCTGGTCGTAGGACTGGATGACGCCCGGCAAGAGCGTGATCCGCATGTCCGGGACCGTGTCGAACGTGTTGTTCACCGAGAAGATGCAAAAATCCAGCGCCCCGCGCTGCAAGGCGGCTGGCTCCTCCGCCGGCTTCATCAGCTTGCTCGAAGGGAAGATCTCAACTTTCAGGGCGCCGCCCGTGCGCTTCTCCACCTCCTGCGCGAAGCGGCGGACGATCAGGTGGCGCTGGTCGCCCTGCGCCTCCGTGCCGGTGGGATATTGATGGGAAAGGCGAAGAGTGCGCGCGACCGTCGGCGCCAGCGGACCCTGCGCGGAAACGGGGATTGCGGTGGCGGCGAGGCCGAGAACAAGGGCCAGGCGCGACAGGAAGAAGGGGAGAAGCGGTGCGGGAGGGCAGGGCATGACGCGATGACTGGGAGGATGAGATCGACGCGGGTGAAGGCACCTTTCTTCCAAGATGTGAAAGTGCGCGAGCCGGCGGGCTCAAATCAAGAAATCCTCGACGAACCCCGTGGCCGGCGCGCCCGCCAATTCGGCCGGGGTGCCGACCTGCTCGACGCGGCCGCGGTTCATCACGGCCACGCGGTCGGCCAGGGCGAGCGCCTCTTCCTGGTCGTGCGTGACGAAGACGGTGGTCACGCCGGTGCGGTCGTGGACGCTCCGCAGGAACCCGCGCAGGTCGCGCCGCACCTTGGCGTCGAGCGCGCCGAAGGGCTCGTCGAGTAGCAGCATGCGCGGCTCGATGGCCAGGGCGCGCGCCAGGGCCACGCGCTGCCGCTGGCCGCCGGAAAGCTGCGCGGGCCGGCGTTCTTCCAGGCCGGGGAGCTGCACGAGGTCGAGCAATTCTCTCGCGCGACGGCGCGCCTCGGCGCGCGAGACGCGCCCCGCGCCCGTGCGCACGGAAAGGCCGAAGCACACGTTCTCCAGCACCGTCATGTGCCGGAAGAGCGCGTAGTGCTGGAACACGAAGCCCGCGCGCCGCGCCTGCACGCTGAGCGTGGCGGCGTCCGCGTCGCCGAGCCACACGTGGCCGGAGTCGAGCGATTCCAGGCCGGCAAGGACGCGCAGGAGCGTGGTCTTGCCCGAGCCGGAGGGACCGAGCAGCGCGAGCAGCTCGCCCGAGCGCACCTGGAGGCTCACGCCGTCGAGGGCGGCGAAGTTCCCGAACGTGCGGGCGGCGTCTTCGATGCGGATTTCCATGCGGCAAGAGGGGGGATTCAGGCGAAGGAATCGCCGCCGCGCCGGCGCTCGAGCCATGCCTTCAGCCCGAGCGTGACGAGCGCGAGGCCGGCAAGCACCGAGGCGGCGGCGAACGCGGCCACGGAGGCGTATTCGTTGTAAAGGATCTCGACGTGGAGCGGCAGCGTGTTGGTTTGCCCGCGGATGTGGCCGGACACCACGGACACGGCGCCGAACTCGCCCATGGCGCGCGCGTTGCACAGCAGCACGCCGTTGAGCAGGCCCCAGCGCGCGTTCGGCAGCGTCACGCGCCAGAACGTCTGCCATCCGCCGGCGCCCAGCGTGAGCGCGGCCTCTTCCTCGTCGCGCCCCTGGTCCTGCAGCACGGGGATCAGCTCGCGCGCCACGAAGGGCACGGTCACGAAGGTGGTGGCCAGCACGATACCGGGCACGGCGAAGAGCACGGTCACGCCGTGCGCGATCAGCCACGGTCCCAGCCAGCCCTGCGCGCCGAAGACCAGCACGAAGACGAGGCCCGAGACCACCGGCGACACCGAGAAGGGCAGATCGATCAGCGTGACGAGCAGCGCCTTGCCCCGGCACTCGTGCTCCGCCACGAGCCAGGCGGCGGCGACGCCGAAGGCGGCGTTGAGCGGCACGGCCACGGCGGCCGCCAAGAG
>CALMOL010000373.1 GCA_937871685.1 uncultured Verrucomicrobiota bacterium | reverse complement strand
GCGACGGCGCCAGCCGATGCAGGCGCGGCCGCTCAGGCCGAGGCTGGGGCGGCCCAGCCGGCGCGGGCGCGGCAGCGGCGCGAGCGTCGAAAGCCACGACCGCATCGAAACCTGCCGCTAGCCCTACGCCATCGCCCACGGGCACCCCGGCTGCAGCACGCCGAGGGCAGTAATCCACAAGGACCATGGGCGCTGCTTCGGCCGAGGTGGGCCGATCTCGCCGCGCGGTTCGCAACCGGAATCAAACGTCGGTGGACCTCAGATGATCACCGCCCGGGTCGGCAAACGCCGCGGTCAGATCAAAGGTTCCACCTTTGGGGTTCGCCTCGGTGCCAAGTGGGCGCAACTCGATCAGAACGTGCGGTGCACGATTCCCTTCGTATTCCGCAACGGCCGCTGCCACGCGTGTGAATCGTTCATCCGTTTTGCGGCGAAACTGCTTTGTGTTTTCAATCACCCAGCAAGCCAACGCGCCGCGCGTGGCGGCGCTCCTAGCATCAGCGTGCAGCCGACAGGGCAGGCTACCCCACCCGTCCTTGATCGGTAATACGCGTAGTCATCCGCACCAATGACATTGGACGCCTTGGCGTGAAAAGCTTCCGGAAGGAAAGCGATATGGCAATGAAGCAGATAGTTCCCCGGGGGAACAATGGCGACGTCTTCCGGTTCAACGAGGGCAGGGTCAATCTCACGATAAAACTCGGTGCTATCCAAACGCAGCCGACCCGATGGTAAATGCAGGAGATAGGGCTGCTTCGCGGAACAGAAAAGCGGAGGCATATCCGTTGGCCACGGTTCGCCAGACACTACTGTCATGTGTGCCTGCGATTCCTCGCCGAGAGCCACGAGAAAGACCTCGCCAGCTTCCGACTTGCCCACCCAGTCATACTCGGCCTGCTGATCCGACGAAAGCGCAGGAAGCGAGGCATCCCACGCCGCGAGGAGGCTTACGTCCGAGCCGAGGCTGTCGCGCCAAATCATTGGCGGCGAGCATGATTGCGCCCGCCTGCCTACGCCACCGCTTCTTCGGGCTCCACCACGAGGTGGCTCATGATGTATTCGCGGCGGGTGGGCGTGTTCTTGCCCATGTAGAAATCCAGGATGCCGTCGGCGGCGTGGAGGTTCTCCACCTCCACCGGCGAGAGGCGCATCGTGCGCGGGGCGATGAAGTGCTTGAATTCGCCCGGCGAGATCTCGCCCAGGCCCTTGAAGCGCGTGATCTCCGCGTTCACGCCGAGCTTGGCGAGGGCGGCCAGGCGCTCGGGCTCGGTGTAGCAATACAGGCTCTCCTTCTTGTTGCGCACGCGGACGAGGGGCGTCTCCAGGATGTGAAGGTGGCCGCGCATCACCACGTCCGGGAAGAAGCGCAGGAAGAACGTGATGAGCAGGTTGCGGATGTGGAGGCCGTCCACGTCGGCGTCGGTGGCGAGGATCACCTTCTCGTAGCGCAGGCCCTCGACGCTTTCCTCGATGTTGAGGGCGCGCATGAGGTTGTAGAGCTCCTCGTTCTTGTAGATCGCGGCGCGCGAGAGGTCGCACACGTTCAGCGGCTTTCCCTTGAGCACGAAGATCGCCTGGTTCATCACGTCGCGCGTGCTCACGATGGAGCCGGCGGCGCTCTGGCCCTCGGTCAGGAACACCATCGAGTCCTCGCCGCCGCCCTTCTTCGCGTTGAGGTGGAGCTTGCAGTCCTTGAGCTGCGGGATGCGCAGCGTGATGGCCGCGGAGCGCTCGCGCGCCTGCTTCTTCACGCTAGCCAGCTCGCGGCGCAGGCGGGCGGTGTCCTCCACCTTGGCCACGATCTTCTCGGCCGCCTCGGCGTTGCGGTGAAGCAGGTCGAGGATGACCTCGCGCACGCGCTGGACGAGGTCCGAGCGGATTTCCGTGTTGCCGAGCTTGTTCTTCGTCTGGCTTTCGAACATCGGCTCCTTGAGCCGGATGGCGATCGCGCCGACGAGGCCCTCGCGCACGTCCTCGCCCTCGTATTTCTTCTTGGTGAAGTCGTTCACCGCCTTGAGCACGCCCTCGCGGAAGGCCGAAAGGTGCACGCCGCCGTCGCTCGTGAACTGGCCGTTCACGAAGGAGAAATGATCCTCGTGGAAACGGTTCGTGTGCGTGAGGGCGATCTCCAGCGCCTTCTCGCGGTGGTGGAGGATCGGGTAGAGCCCCTCTTCGCCGGACTCCTCCGCGATGAGGTCCTTGAGGCCCTCGCGCGAAAGGTAGAGCGTGCCGTTGTAGCGAATCTTCAGCCCCGCGTTCAGATACGTGTAAAGGCGCAGGCGCCGCGCGATGTGCTCCTCGCGGAACTGTGCGCGCCGGAAGATCTCTGGGTCCGGCCGGAAGGAAACGAAGGTGCCGTCCGGCTCCTCGGCGTTCCGGCCGCGCTGCTCCTTGAGCAATTTCCCCTGCTGGAAATCCGCCCGCGCGAACTGGCCCTCGCGCGTCGAGACCACCGTGAACTCGGCCGCGAGCGCGTTGACGGCCTTGGTGCCCACGCCGTTGAGGCCCACCGAGAACTGGAACACGTCGTCGTTGTATTTGGCGCCCGTGTTGATTCGCGAAACGCACTCCACCACCTTGCCCAGCGGGATGCCGCGGCCGAAGTCGCGCACGGCCACGTTCCCATCCGGCGCCACGGTGACATGAACCTCGTGGCCGTGGCCCATGATGAACTCGTCGATGGCGTTGTCGATCACCTCCTTGAGGAGGATGTAGATGCCGTCGTCGCAATGGGAGCCATCGCCGATGCGCCCGATATACATGCCGGTGCGGGCGCGAATATGCTCCAGCGAGGAGAGCGTCTTGATTTTGCTTTCGTCGTAGCCGTGGGCGGGCTTCTTGGCGGGGGCGGCGGCAGGCATGGG
>CALMOL010000372.1 GCA_937871685.1 uncultured Verrucomicrobiota bacterium | reverse complement strand
ACTGAACACCCTCGAAGACCTCTTCGTGCACGAGCTGCGCGACATTTATTCTGCCGAGAAGCAGATCACCAAGGCCCTGCCCAAGATGGCCAGGGCGGCCGACAACGCCGAGCTGAAGGCTGGCTTCCAGGCGCACCTCGAACAAACGCGCGTTCAAATCCAACGCCTGGAACAGATCTTCCAACAGCTGGGCAAGTCATCGAAGGGCGAGCACTGCAAGGGCATGGAAGGCTTGCTCATCGAGGGCTCCAAGATGATCGAGGAAGACGCTGGCGAGGCCGTGCGCGACGCCGGGCTGATCGGCTCCGCCCAGCGCGTGGAGCACTACGAGATGGCTGCCTACGGCACGGCGCGCACCTACGCCAAGATGCTGGGCAACCAGGAGGCCTACGATCTCCTGTCCCAGACCTTGGAAGAGGAAAAGCAGACCGACCAGAAGCTTTCCGCACTGGCTGAGACCAGCGTGAATCTCGAAGCCCAGACCAACCCCGAGGGTGAGGGCAGCGCGCAGAAGGCCAGCGGCGGAGCTTCCTCAAGTGGTGGGCGTTCTTCCAAGAGCAGCCCCGCATCGCGTTCCAGCGGCGGCGGCAAGTCCGCGCGGAGTGGCGCCAAGGGCATGGCCCAGAGTTCCAGCAAGGGCGCTGCCAGCGCCAAGAGCGGCAGCACGGGAGGAAAGTCGAAGGCTTCGTCTGCTGGATCCGCGTCCGTGCAGGGAAAGAAGCCACGGCGTTGATCGGCTTGCCTTTGTCGCCCACGCTTCCCGAGACCCGCCCCGCGCGATGGATGTATTGATCGCCGGCGGCGGTGCCTCGGGATTGAGCGCCGCGCTAGCGCTGGGGCGTTGTCGGCGTCGCGTGTTGGTTTGCGACACGGGCCGGCCGCGCAACGCGACGTCGCGGGCCCTGCGCGGCTTCATCACTCGCGACGGCACGCCCCCGCAGGAATTCCTTCGGATGGCGCGAGAGGAGTTGGGCCGCTATCCGTGCATTGAGCTTCGCTCGGTCGCCGTCGAGGAGATCAAGCGGCGAGACAAAGGCTTCGATGTGACCCTCGCCGATGGCAGCAAGGTCTCGCCGCGCATGGTGCTCCTCGCCACGGGCATCATCGACGAGATGCCGCCGGTCCCCGGGTTCGAACGCTTTTATGGCCGCGGGGTTCACCAGTGCCCGTATTGCGATGGCTGGGAGCACCGCGATCAAGTCCTGGCGGTGTATGGCGGGGACGCGGCCGCGCTCTCGCTTGCCGCCGAGGTGCGGCAGTGGAGCCGCCACCTTGTCTTGTGCACCGATGGCGGGCGGAGCTTCTCCGCGGAGGAGTCCGCGACGCTCCGCCGAACTGGCATGGCCACACGGCACGAGCGCGTCTTGCGCCTTGAGGGGGATGGCGACGCGTTGCAGCGCATCGTCTTCGAGGGCGCTCCTCCCCTGGAATGCGCCGCCCTCTTCTTCTCGCCCCGCCAAAGGCAGCATTCCCCGCTCGGGAAGGCGCTCGGCTGCGCTTTCAACGATGAAGATCAAATCGAATGCGACGAGCGCCAGCAGACCAGCGTGCCGGGCGTGTTCGCCGTCGGCAACGCGGCGCGAGGCCTGCAACTCGTGATCATCGCGGCGGCGGAAGGCACCAAGGCCGCCTTCGCCGTCAACGAGGCCCTGTGCGAGCAGGACTTCGAGGGCTTCGAAGCGTGACCTTTTTGCCTCTGCTCCTTGCGGGGCACACCGGCTCTCCTTTTAGGCGAGGCGGCGACGCGCTGGACCGATCTGGAATCAGCAACTGCGGCCCGCGTGACTCTTGCTGTCGTTTTTCCGGATGCCGCGCACGTTCAAGGCGATCAGGCAGACTTGGAGGCTGATGAGCGCCCAGGCGCCATCGTGGTATCCCCAAGCGATCCACAGCGCGTTGGAAAGCAGGGAACACCAAAACCCCCAGCTTCGCTTTGCCTCGGCTTGGGAGGCGCACAGCCACACGGACAAGGTGGTAACCACCATCGCCGGCCACTGAAGGTGGCTCAGGAAGTCCATGGCGCTCCCTTGGCTGGGGCTTGTTCATCGATCTTCGGCGGCACCGGTTTACCTTCAATTCGCCGCAGAAGTAACTCTGGGCCGGAGATCTGAATCGCATCCAAGTGCGTTTGCGCCTGGTCGGTGACGAGGGCAGCCGCGGCGAAGCCCGGTGATGATGAAAGTTCCAGGTCAAGGCGCATGCCATATGGCCTACCACGGGGGCCGACGTTTAACACGACCAATGCCCTCATTAGACGAAGCTCAGGTCCCCGCCGGACCGCGCATTGCCGCCCCCGCGCCGCAACTCTTCACGCCAAGGTTGCACTGGAGGCCCAGGGCGGAAGCGACGGCAGCCCGAAGACGACGTGCGTGACGATGACGTGGCGCTTCTTGCTGGCCCCGGCTTAGACCGCGCCGGGCCGCAGCTTCTCGGGCATCGCCACCTGGACGAATTGATCGGCCAACGTGTGCAGCGCGCGGCGCATGTCGGCGCCGCGCATTGCCCGGCCGTGGCCTGTGACGACAACTTCGGGCTCCAGCGCGGCGAGCTGTCGCACGGACTCGTGCGCGCTGGACCAGTCGGGCGTGAAATAGCGCGGCGGCCCGTGCATCTCCGGTGCCTGCGTGGCCACAGCGTAGGCGGACTCTTGCGCCGTGGTCACAAACGCGTCGCCCACGACGATCGTTCGGTCCGACTCGCGCCACAGCGAGACGTGCCCTGGCGCGTGGCCAGGCGTATGCAACCAACGCCACCCCGGCATTCCCGGGATCGAGCCGTCCGCTGGCAGGGGCTTCAGCCATTGCCCAAGATTGATCGGGCCGCGCGGGAAGAGCGGCGCCAACCATGGCATCACGCCACCGCCGACGCTCGTGTCGGGCGGCGGATACGATCGCTGGCCATTGAGGAAGGGCAGCTCCAGCGGGTGCGCGTAAACCGGCACCTCCCATTTCTCCGCGAGCTCGGGCAAGCCCCCCACGTGATCGAAGTGACCGTGGGTCAGGATGATGGCCGCCGGCCGCGTGCCCGCACCGAAGCGTTCCTCCGCGGACGAGACGAGGAATCGCGTGGCGCCGAAGAGACCGGCGTCGATCAAGACCCAGTGGCGATCACCCGCGTCTGGCGCACCGTAGAACGCCACGTTCACCAGCGCGAGCCGACGATAGGAAAGGTCCGGCGCGACCTCGGTGGTGCCGTCCTCGGAACGAGAACCGATGATGTCGGCGATGCTGGACTCATCGAGAAGGATTTGCTGGGCCATAGGGAGTGGAAAGAACTCCCATCGTTTGCCCGACGGCCCGGAGATGCCTCAAGCCCGCCTCTGACCCTCGCCTCAGGCCGATGTCGGATACTAGCGTCAAGCAGAGGAGCGCTTGCCCAGCCACCAGCAAAGACCGCACCCGCTTCAACCCGCCGAGGCACCGTTGGTCGCGCCGGCCAAGGCAGGAGCGGGTGGCTCCGCGGACCCACTTCCCAACCCACCCTCGTGGGTGACCCAGTCGGTGGCGAAGCGCACCAACTCGGCGGCGTCGCGCAGGCCGAGTTTCTCCTTGATGTGCGCACGATGAGTCTCGATCGTCTTCACACTCAGGCCCAACTCGGCTGCCACGGTGCGCGTGCCCTTGCCCTGGCCAAGATGCTGAAGCACCTCCAGCTCGCGGTCGGAAAGTCCGTCCACCGGCGAGCCCGAGCCGCTTTCCAGCGATTGCACGGCTTTGTAAATCAACTGCTCGGCGTAGCGCGTGGACACGTAGATCGAGCCGCTGCTCACCTTCGTGAGGGCGGCGACGATGGAGCCGCTCGCCTCCGACTTCATCACGTAGCCGCGCGCGCCAGCCTTGAGCGCACGCAGGGCGTAGAGCGATTCGTCGTGCATCGAAAGAACGATGATCCGAAGCTTGGGCCGCTCGGAGAGCATGGATTTCGTAAGTTCGAGTCCATTCGCCCCCGGCAGGGAAATATCCACGAGCGCCACGTCCGGCTCCAGGCGGCGCATGGCGTCGAGTGCCGCGGGCGCGGACGCAGCCTCGCCGCAGATTTCCACGCCCGGCACGCGGCCTATCAAGGTAGCAATCCCTTCCCGAAATACCGGATGATCATCCACGATGAGGACGCGGACGCGCTGGGAGGGTGAGGAAGGAAGGGCAGATTCGACGGAACTCATGCGGAGGGCATTGATGGGAACGCAGCATGCGGCGCGAGGGGACCGGCCGCCCTTCTGGGGTGCGGCAAGGCTGGCATCTTGGGCAAGCGGGTCAAACGCCACCCGACACGACAATGCCGAGTGCGATGACCTCACCGAATCGAACCATTCAACCTATGCGGTGGTAAGGGTGTCCCCGGAGGGGCCACTGAGGGTGCCGTAGGGGCGTCCCTCACCCGCCCACGCCGATCTCCCGCTATCTGATCATGGTCGCAGGCAGCAAAGCGCTTCTCGTTAGGACGGAGGCTTCAATCCATGGTCGTCGGAGCGTCAAGCATCGCCCGACAAGAATCCTGGGCACCCACCGCCCTTTGCACCTTTTTCGGGCAATTGCCGACCTCGCCGGCTCAGCGCTTCGCTTTGAACGCGCATCGTTCCACTTCCGAGGCGCAGCTCTCCGCTTTGGCAGCGCACGGCCGCACAAAAAAGGCGCCTGCTTCCACGGAAAAGACGCTCGGCGGCACTTCCAAAGCGCATCGGTGCGCTTTTTTTGTGAAACGTTCCACTTCCAAGGTCCACGTCTGCACAAAAAAGGTGCACGGCTGCGCTTTTGTGCATGAAGAAGGCGCCGCGGCGGACCAGCCACAGATTTCGCATCCTTTGCCCCGAGTAGTGGCGGCAACACCCACTCTCCAACCTTGAACCTCGTTGCCATGCGCACTGCACCGGGACACCAACGGCGCGGCCATGGAAGGGATGCCTAGTCGAAGCGGCCCTTCGTTGACTTCAGCAAGCCGGCATCCAAGCCGGGATCGATGTTTCGCGAGGGCAGGTTCGTCAGGTTGTTCAAGCTTGGATTAGCCTGCGGGCGCGCCTGCTCCAGAGCCCAGTTCGTCGCGCCGAAGACCGCGTTGTCGAAGAGGTCGTTCTCGGTCGAGCCGGCGCCGAGGAAGATGCCCGCGTAGTGCGATCCGCGGATCGCGTTGCCGAAGACCACGTTCCCGCGGCAGGGGGTGAAGTCGAGGTCGCTCACCGGCACGTCGGCCGCGGCGGCGCCCAGCTCGACGCCGAAGAAATGGAAGCGCGGATTTGCCCCCGCGTTGTTGTCGGTGAGGACGTTGAGGCCCACGAGGTTGAAGAACGCGGTGCGCACCATCTTGATGCCGCCGCCGTGGTTGCCGTCGATCTGGTTGGCATAGACCACGTTGTGCAGCGCGTTGTCGAGCGAGACGCCCGGCGTCTTGGCCGGCGAGGTGCCGTCGGGCAGCCGGCCGAGCGCGCCCACGAAGTCGCGCGCGAGGTCCGCGTCCGTGTGGCCCCAGCGGCCGCCGTTGCGGCGGATCACGTTCATCGCGAGCACGTTCGCGGTGGCGCCGTTGTCGAGGCAGACGCCTTCCTTCGAGTTGCCCTCGATCACGTTGTCGAAGACCACGGCCTCGACCGCGCCGTCGCCGTAGAAGCCGGAGGATCGGTTGAGGGCGATCCAATTGAAGGCAACCACCGCGCGGCGCGGCCCGCGCAGGCGGGTCTGGATGGGCTGCTCGATGGCGCCGTGGCCGTCGGGATTCAGCAGCGTGCGCGGGTCGTCGTCGAGCAGGACGTTCCGGTCGGACAGGACGATTCCGGCGTGCCAGTTCGACGTGCCGAGGTTGCCGGTGATCTCGCAGGAGAGGACGGCCGCGCCAGCTGTCTCGCCATGCAGGAGCACGGGCGCGCCGCCGATGCGCTCCAGGCGCGCGTGGCCGAGCACCGCGCCGGGCGCGCGCGTGAGGACCACGCCGCCGCCGCGCAGATCCACGA
>CALMOL010000371.1 GCA_937871685.1 uncultured Verrucomicrobiota bacterium | reverse complement strand
CGCTGCCGCCACGAGGGCGGTGGGCGCATCGGAGCTGGTTGACGCCTTCCTCGCCGCCCGCCTGCTCGTCGGCGACCAGGATGCCGCCGGTGAGCGCACCGTGACCGTGGCCCACGAGGCGCTGCTGCGAAGCTGGCCGCGCGCGGCGGAATGGGCGCGCGCCAACCGCGACTTCCTGCGCCTGCGCGCCCGGCTGGGGCAATCCATTTCCCGTTGGAAAGAAGGGGGTGAGCGTCGCGAAGATTTTCTCGCTGGCCGTCACTTGGCTGACGGCGAGCATCTCTTGTTCAATCACCACGCGGACTTGGAGTCGGCCGAGCGAGTCTTCATCCGAGCCTCTCTTGCCAAGCGCGATGCGGCGAGACGGCGGATTTTATGGTTGAGCGGGGCTGCCGCAGCGGTTGCGTTGCTGCTGAGCTCGGCGGCTTACTGGAAGTTTGCCGAGGCTCGCCAGAGCAACGACAAGGCAAAGCGCTATCTTGAATATGCGGCGAAAACCTTGCGCGAGGCGGCCCGCAACGATGTGCAAGAAGCGCGCGTTTATTTCCAAGGAGGCTCCGAGGCGCAAGCGTTCGCGCAGCTCGCGCGCGCGCACCAATACGAGGTGACGCCGACCGCGGCGGCCGTTGCCGTCTCCTGGCTGCATGCCAGTTCCCTCCGGCCTCCGCGCGTGGTCCTCGCGGGACACGCGGGTGTAATCTGGAGCGCCCAATTTTCACCGGACGGCACGCGGGTGATCACCGCGAGCGAGGACGGAACTGCCCGTCTGTGGGATGCCTGGACTGGAGAAGTGGTCGGCGAGGCGATGAAGACAGCGGAGGATTTGCACGGCTTGAAACTTTGGAATTCGGTCACCACCGCTGCGTTTTCCTCGGACGGGAAGCGCATCTTGACCGGGGATTGGCTCGGGAACGCGGTGATCTGGAACGGCGAGTCCGGCCGGCGGCTGGTCATGCTCGGCGAGCGCACCAAGGGGATCAACCACGTGGTTTTCTCGCCGGATGGCCGCCTCGCTCTCACCGCCAGCAGCGACGGTTCGGCGCGGCTGTGGAACGCTTTCACCGGCGCGGAGGTTGGCGAGGGAATGATGCACGAGGATCGCGTGAACCACGCCGCATTTTCCCCGGACGGCCGCCTCGTGCTCACCGCCAGCGATGACGGCACCGCGCGATTGTGGGACGTCCACACCGGGCAACCGACAGGGAATTGGATGAGCCACGAGAACGGAGTGTGGCTTGCGGTCTTCTCGCCGGACGGCCGCACCATTGCAACGGCCTCCTTGGACGGAGCCGCGCGAGTTTGGGACGCCGCAACTGGCGAGGCAGTGGGCGAGCCGATCCAGCACGAGGCAGCGATCTGGAGCGTGGCGTTTTCTCCTGACAGCGGTTGCGTGCTCACCGGCAGCCGTGACCACACGGCACGACGATGGGATGCCGCTTCGGGTCGTCCCATCGGGGAGGTGCTGAGCCACGAGGACGATGTGATAGAAGCGAAATTCTCCCCTGACGGTCGCTGGTGGCTCACCGCATCTGCGGACGGATCGGTGCGTCTCTGGGACGCAAAAACCGGCCAGCCAAATGGCAAGCCGTTCACCTTTTATGGACAGATCGAGAGCGCGGAATTTTCTCCCGACAGCCGGCGGGTGCTGGCGGCCGGATCGGGCGGCACAGTTCGCATCTGGGAAATTGAGTCTGCGCTGGGTCTCGGTCGCTTGATGCGACACGAAAACGACCTCCGAGCAGCAATGCTTTCGCCGGACGGCTCGCGTGTCCTTACTTTGGATGCGGAAGGGGCCGCGCGCCTTTGGAAGGCTGAAACTGGCGAGTTGCTGGCAGAAGCGCTTGACCATCCGAACATCAGCAGCGCCGTGTTTTCACGGGACAGTCACCTTCTGCTGACTGCCGGAGCCGACGACTTCGTGAAGCTCTGGAGCGCGGGGAATGGGAAGCCCTCCGGTGAACCAATCCTGCAAAAGGGCGCGAGGAGTGCCACCTTTTCCCCCGACGCCCGCCGCATCTTGATCGAGTCTTCTTCCGAGAAGGACTCATGGCAGCTTTGGGACGTGGATTCGAGGCGATTCATCGTGGCTTTGCCAGCGAAATCCAGAGGCTACGATGCGAAATGGATCCACCACACCGACCGGCGTCGCAGACCCGTCGAGATGGAGGCCGAAGGAAACGAAGCTTTTGTGGACGCTTTCACCAATCAGCCGTTGAACGTTCGCGTTTCGGAAAAGCTTTCTGGCCGGCCCGTCTTTTCGTCGGATGGACGCCGGCTAGTGCTGGTCTTGGAGGACCACTCGGCGGCCTTGCTCGTGGACGCGCAGTCCGGCCAACCGGTTGGCGAGCCACTCCGGCATGAAGGCGGCGTGAACAACGCAATTTTTTCTCCCGACGGTCAGCAGGTGCTGACGACTGGACGTTACGGGGCTCGCTTTTGGCATTCTTCGACCGGTCGCGTGAACGGAGAGTCGCTGCGCGCCGATGCTGTGGTCACAGATGCCATCTTCTCCGCGGATTCCCGCCTCCTTCTGTTGAAGATGAAGGATCAGATGGTCGAGCTGTGGAGCGTCGAATCTCGCCGCAAACTTGGCGAAACGCTGCATCATGACGGCTCCATCCGCCGCATGGCGCTGGCCTTCCACGGCGGGCGTATCCTCACCGCTGATCACAGACAAGCATGCCTGTGGGATCCATTCGCTGGCCGCCGGATTGCCACGCTGCCGGTCCACGAGCTTGATCGTGAAGTCATCCTCTCCCCCGACTCCGACCTACTGCTCACGGGCAACGCCGACGGCACCGTGCGGCTCTCCGAAGCCATCAACGGGAACGCGGTGGGCCAGTCCCTGCACCACGAGAAGGGTGTGCGTTCCGCAGTGTTCTCGCCGGATGGGCGCAGCGTGCTCACCCACGGCGCAGATGGGTCGGTGCGACGTTGGAACGCCACAACCGGCGACCTCCTGGGCGAACCCCTGATCGCCGGCGGTCGTTTCGTCTGCGCGGTATTCTCGGCGGACAGCCAATCTATCCTGACCGCCGGGTCGGATCGGACAGCACGCATCTGGGAGCTTCCTCCCGGAGACGCCGGGATGGCGCCAGCTTGGTTTTCCTCGTTCCTGCGCTGGCGAGCGCAGGCGCGGCTGGATGACAACGGTGTGTTTCGCTACGAGACCGGCGAAGAACAACTGGCGACGCGCAAGGAACTCTTTGATGCCTTGGCGGCCTATCCGGCGAATGAGAAATCCTTTTACGTGCGATTCGCGCGCCGTTTCGTGCCGGAGGGCTCGCTGGCAAGAGGGCGGTGAGCGAGGGGCTCGACTTGTCCAAGCAGCGAAGCAAGAACGCTCGACCTTTTACCCCCATGCCCACCCCCGACTCCGCCGACCAGCTTGCCGACTCCAACCGGCGGCGCTTCGTCCTTTTCCGCGTGCTGTTCAACGCGCGGTTCTACTACCCGGTGCTGGCGGTGCTGTTCCTCGACCTCGGGCTGAGCGCCACGCAATACACGCTGCTCAACTTTGCCTGGGCCGTGGCCATCGTGACGATGGAGGTGCCCTCCGGCGTGCTGGCCGACCGCGTCGGACGCCGGCCGCTCGTGGTGTTGGCGGCGGGGCTGATGGTGGCCGAGATGCTCCTGCTGTGCCTCGCGCCGCGCGGGGGCGGGGGCTGGCTTTTCGCGTGCTGCCTGCTCAACCGCGTCCTCTCTGGAACGGCCGAGGCGATGGCCTCCGGGGCGGACGAGGCGCTGTGCTACGACTCGCTCGCCGCGGCCGGCCGCGAGAAGGAGTGGCCCGACGTGCTCGCTCAGGTGATGCGCTGGCAGGGGATCGGCTTCGTGGTGGCGATGCTTGCGGGCGGGGCCGCGTATGACCCCGCCTTGCTCAACCGCGTGCTCGGCACTCATCTCGACCCGGCGATGACGCTGCGCTTTCCGCTTTGGCTCACGCTGGGCACGGCGGTGATGGCGCTGGTCACGGTGCTCGGGATGCGCGAGCCGCCGGTGGCACCGTCCGACGGGCCGGCGGTCACCGCGCTGTCTCACCTGCGCGCGGCGGCGGGCTGGGTCGCGCACACGCCCCTTGCGCTCTTCGCCATCCTCGCGGGCATGGCGCTCGATGGCGTGACGCGCCTGTTCATGACGTTTTCTTCCACTTACTTCCGCCTGATCGATCTGCCGGCCGCAAGCTGGGGGCTGATCGGCGCGGGGATGGGCGCGGCGGGACTCGTCGTCGGGCCCGTCGCCAAGCGGATGGTGGAGCGGCTCGAGCCGGCGACGAACTTCGCGCTCGTGGGGGTCGTCACGCTCATCGGACTGGCCGGCGTGGCGCTGCGCTGGCCGCGGTGGGGCGTGGTGTGGGTGGTGCCGCTGGGCCTCGCGATGTCGGCGGGCGGCTACCTCGTCTCGCACTACCTCAACGCCGCGACGGATTCCCGGCGGCGCGCCACGGTGCTTTCCCTGCGCGGGCTGGCCTTCAACCTGGGCTACGGCCTAGTGAGCCTCGCGTTCGCCGCCGCCTTGCGCGCGCTCGCGGGCAGCAACGAGGACGAGACCTTCGGCCGAACGCTTCCGTGGATGCCAGCGTGGACCGCGCTGGCGCTGGCCGCGGTGGCGGCAGGGTTCTGGCGGTGGCGCGCGCGGCTGGCGCGGGCGGCGTGAATGCGCGCGGCGAGCGGCCTTGGCGCGATGGCATGCGGCGGAATGGCGTTGCCATGCCGGACGCCTAGATTCGCCGCCCTCCCATGCCGACGGAACCTATTTCTGCCGATCCCGCGGCCTCGCCCTTGGACGAGGGGGGCTTCCGCCGGCTGCTGCGGCAGGCCACGCTCGGCTTGGCGGCGGCCATGGCGGGGCCGCTCCTCGCGCTGCTCGCGCTCGTCTTGGCCCTGCTCTTGTCCGCGCGCTGGGTGGAGCACACGGAGCGAGTGATCGAGTGCGCCCACGAGGCGGTCGAGGACATCTGGTCCATGATCACCGGCTTGCGGGGGTTCCAATACACCGGCGACGAGCGCTCGCTGGAGGGCTACGACGCGGCCGGCCCGCGGCTGGAGAGGAAGCTCCAGACCCTCGCCAAGCACGTCGCCGACAATCCCGAGCAGGTCGCCCGCCTGGAATCCGTGCGCGCGGACCTGCGTGCCTGGCGCGCGCAATCCGATGAGATCATCGCGCGCCAGCGGGTCTCCGGCGCCCCCGACCCTTCCGCGTTCGCCGCCAGCCGCACGGGCATCAACGCCGCGCGCGGCCGCCTGATGGCCTTCATTACGACCGAAAAGAGCTTCCACGAGGCGCGCCAGTCCCGCGTCAAGGCATTCGCAAAAGGACTGCTCGCGTTTGTCGGCGGCAGCGTGCTGGTGGGCATCCCGCTGATCGTGGCCTGGCAGCGCCGACGGCTCCGGCGCATCGCCGGGTCCTACCGCGCGCACTTGCTGGACTCGGAGCGGTTCGGGGAAGAGCTGCGCGTCACGCTCGCCTCCATCGGTGACGCCGTTGTCACCACGGACGCGACCGGGCGCGTGACCTTCGTCAACGCCGTGGCCGCGCGCCTATCCGGTTGGGAGACGGCGGAGGCGCGGGGCCGGCCCTTCGCCGAGGTGCTCGCGCTTTACCACGAGAACACCGGCGAGCCGGCCGAAAGCCCCGTGGAGCGCGTCCTGCGCGCGGGCGTCACCGTGGGTTTGGCCAACCACACCGTGCTGCGCTCGCGCGCGGGCGACGAGATCCCCATCGAGGACAGCGCCGCGCCCATCCGCGCCGCGGATGGCGTGCTGCTCGGCGTGGTGATCGTCTTCCGCGACGTGACCGAGCAGCGCGCCGGCGACCTCGCGCTGGTCGCGGCCAAGGATCTGGCTGAGTCGGCCTCGCGCGCCAAGGACGGCTTCTTGGCCGCGCTCTCGCACGAGCTGCGCACGCCGCTGACGCCCGCGCTGCTCACGGCCGCCGCCCTGCGCGAGGACACGCGCCTGCCCGACGACGCCCGCGAGCAGCTCGGCATGATGGAGCGCAACATCGCCCTTGAGGCGCGGCTCATCGACGACCTGCTCGACCTCACGCGCGTGGAGCAGGGCAAGCTCACGCTGCGCCCCGAGCCGTGCGACATGCACGCGCTGATCCGCCTCTCCGCCGAGATGGTGCTCGACGAGGCGCGGGAGAAAGGCGTGACGCTCGACCTGGAACTTGCCGCCGCGCGCAGCGGGCTGACGGCCGACGCGACGCGCCTCCAGCAGGTCGTCTGGAACCTCCTGCGCAACGCCGTGAAGTTCACCCCGCGCGGCGGGCGCGTCGTGGTCCGCACCGCGGACCTGCCGGGCGAGGGCGAGTTCTCGCGCCTGCGGATCGAGGTCGCGGACACGGGCATCGGCATCGAGCCGGAAGCGAGGGAACGGATCTTCCGCGCCTTCGAGCAGTTGGGCTCGGCGGGCGAGCACCGCTTCGGGGGATTGGGCCTTGGTTTGTCGATCGCCCGGGCGATCGTGAACGTGCACCAGGGCACGATCCGCGCCGAAAGCGCCGGTCCGGGCCAGGGCTCGACCTTTGTCGTGGAGCTACCGGGCGCGGAGGAGTTTACGCCCAAGACCGCGCCGGCCCCGCGTGGGGGAGGCGCCGTCACCCCGGTTCGCCGCCGGCGCATCCTGCTCGTGGAAGACCATTATCCTACGCTCTCGGTGCTCACGCGGCTGCTGACCCGCGCTGGCCACCGGGTCACGGCGGCGGACAGCGTGGCCTCGGCGCTGGAGGAGGCGGGGAAGGGGAGTTTCGACATCGTGCTGAGCGACCTTGGCCTGCCGGACGGCACGGGGCACGAATTGATGATGCAGCTGCGCGACCGCTATGGCCTGCGCGGCATCGCGCTGAGCGGCTACGGCATGGAGCAGGATCTAGCGCGCTCGCGGGAGGCTGGCTTCGTGTCGCACCTCGTGAAGCCGGTGGACTTCGGCCAGTTGAGCCGTGCGCTGGAGGCGCTGGATGAGTCCTCGGCCGTTGGGCGGGCGATGCCGTGAGGGATGGCGCTGCCTGCTCTCGCAAACTCGCGACCGCGCGAGGGATTGGGCCGCCGACCTGCGAAAAGGGCCCGAATTCCTCCTGATTCAACGCAACGGCCTCCCGATTTGGTCCAACGCCCTCTCATTTCGGGAGGTCAACCGACCGTTTCGCGAGGTCGGCGGGCCATTAGACCATTTTCGGTTCAAATGGTCGCACTGGGCCGGACCGCTCCCGCCAGCGCACCGGCGCTTTGGAGTGCAGCGGCAAGCGACCGCAAGGGGTGGTGGGAAGTGGCGCGGCGCGGTCGCAGCGAGATGATTTCCGATGCCTCCTTTGGCCAAGCGGTCGGTGCCGGTCGATGGACGGAGGTCGGATTGCGGGGCCGCGCCATCGAAACTCCGCCGGCGACGACCACCCCCAGCCCCTTCAGGGCCGGTCGCCGAGTCGCCGACGCCCGGCCGATTCAGGCCAACGACGCGCCGAAACGGCTGGCGTCCTGAAGAAAACGGCCAGCACGCGGACGAAATCCGCCTGGGGGCAGACGAATTCCGACTGACCGCAGATGAAAACCGACTGACCGCAGATGAAAACCGACTGACCGCAGCTGAACTCTGGCTGCTCGCAGAACGATTTCGAC
>CALMOL010000370.1 GCA_937871685.1 uncultured Verrucomicrobiota bacterium | reverse complement strand
CGTATATTGACCTGCAAATCCCTTCGACAGCGCACCTGCTTCTGGATTATCCCCAGCGCAAAGATTTCTCAACCTCAGGGAGCCTGCCGGCGGCACCAGCGGAACTACGCGCCGCGTCGCCATCTCTCAACCCTCAGCCATTCACCCTCCCCCTCCCCTCCCTCATCGCCAGAGATAGGAGCGCCGCTCGCTCACCACGCGGCCGTTCTCGATGAGCTGGGCGCGCCAAGCCAGGACGCGGCCGTATTGGAGGTAGTCGTCGCCGAGGACCTGGAAGCGATTGACCTGACGACCGAAGGCGCCGCTCACGCGCTGTTCCTTCCGCTGGACCTCGGGGCCGAGGTGCTGCTGGAGGTATTCGAGGCGCACCGTCACGTCGGCGCGGCGCCGCGCGTCCCAGAAGAAGGTGAAGTAATTGCCGTAGCGCTCGCGCTGATCGCTCGGGGTGATCGCGCCGTAGAGGGCGCGCTTGCGCTCGAACTCCACCGAGCGGTCCAGGCCCGAGTTCACCGGCGAGCGGCGGTCGCTCTCCAGGAAGAAGAGCTTCACCTTGCGGAAGGCGAGGTCGCCGTCGCCGTCCTTCCCCGGCACGGCGCCAGGCACGCTGGGCGCAGCCAGCGCGGAAAAAAGGAGAAGCGCCGCACCGAAAATGACGCGGCGCGCACGCGTGCGCAGGTTGAACATGGGGCCAGAAATCGGACGTTCTGGGGTGCTGTCAAACGCTTCTCTGCCCCCGCGCGACGCAGCCCTGGATGAGTCAGAGAAGGGACCGAGAGGATGGAAGAGGGAGGATGGCAGGGAGCCGGTGGGCGATTCGGGAACGCAGCCAGGAGGCACGCCACTACCTGTCGTCGAATCCTCGGCGCTGCCCGCACGCGGATTCGAGGCTGCGCCGCCCGATGCGCCCCATGCCATCTTCCATCCTCCATCTTCTCGGCCCTTCCCTCCCATCGAGGTGCGCTTCGAGCGCGGCGTCCACCTGCCGGCCTACGACCTTTGGCTCGATCCGCACGATGACCGGCCGCGCGCCTTCGTCTCGCACGCGCACGCCGACCACTTAGGAAAGCATGGCGAGGTGATCGTATCCGAGGAGACGGCGACGCTCATGCGCGCGCGCTCCTCGGCCGGCGAGAGCGAGCATCGCCTGCGCTTTCGCGCGCCCTTTGTCTGGAACGGCGCCGAGCTGACGCTCCTGCCGGCCGGCCACATCGTCGGCTCGGCGATGCTTCATCTGCGCGACTTGGCCACGGGCGCCACGCTGCTCTACACGGGCGACTTCAAGCTGCGCCCCGGGCTTTCCTCCGAGCCGGCCGAGGTGCGCCCGGCGCACACGCTCATCACGGAGACCACCTTCGGCCGGCCGATCTTCCGGTTCCCGCCCACCGAGCAAGTGGTGGCGCAGGTGGTGGAATGGTGCCGCGAGGGCTTGGCGGAGGGCGCGGTGCCGGTGCTCTTCGGCTACTCGCTGGGCAAGGGGCAGGAGATCATTTGCGCCCTGGCCCGCGCCGGGCTGGAGCCGATGCTCCACGGCGCCGTGCACAAGATGACCGAGGTGGTGCGCTCGCTGCGCCCGGATTTCCCGCCGGCTGAGCGCTACGACCCGGCGCGGGTGCAGGGCAAGGTGCTCGTGTGCCCGCCAAGCGCGGCTGGCTCGCGCATGATCCTGCGCCTGCCCAAGCGTCGCACCGCGATGCTCACCGGCTGGGCGCTCCAGCCCGGCGCGGCCTTCCGCTACCAGTGCGACGAGGCCTTCCCGCTGTCCGACCACGCCGACTATCCAGATCTGCTGCGCCTCGTGGAGATGGTGCAGCCACGCCGCGTCCTCACGCTCCACGGCTCCGCGCGCCAGTTCGCCGCCGACCTGCGCCGCCGCGGCGTGGAAGCGTGGGCGCTGGGCGAGGAAAACCAGATGGACCTGACTTTGACCGAGAAGGACCGAGAGGATGGAGGATGGAGGACGGCAGCGGACGCCTCAGGCGACGTGACCTCGAATACGCGCGAGCGCGGCGCCTCGGAGTCAACCCATGACGGCGATGAGACTCTTGGCCGCGGCGCCGGATCCACCGCCGATTCCCTGCCATCCTCCCTCTTCCATCCTCTCGGTCTCTCCGCCTCCATCGCTCCGACCGCATTCTCTCGTTTTACCCGCGTCCTCGACGAATTAGCGGCCACGGCCTCGAAGCTCAAGAAGACGGCGATTCTTGCCGAATGGCTGCGCGAGCTGCCGGACGCGGAACTCGAGATCGCGGCGCGCGGGCTGACTGGGCGGGTGTTCGCCCGCAGCGAGGAAAGAACGCTCCAGGCCGGCGGCGCGATCGTGTGGCGCGCCCTGCTCGTGGCGGGACGATTCACCGAGGAGGAGCTGAGGCGCTTTTCCGTGGGGCACGGCGACCTCGCCTCGACTGCGCGCGAGGCCCTGGCTGACCGCACCGCGCCGGAGCCGTGGACGCTGGGCGAGGCGCGGAAATTTTTCGAGGAGGTGGAGGCCGCCCGCGGGCCAGCGCGCAAAGGCGACCTGCTGTCCGACCGCCTCGCGCGGCTCGGCGCGCCCGAGGCCGGCGCGCTCATCAAGCTCCTCTCGGGCGACCTGCGCATCGGGCTGAAGGAAGGCTTGGTGGAGGACGCCGTGGCGGCGGCATTCGACCCGACCGCGCGAGACGAGAAGCCGGAGACTAACGACTCGAAGGTCGCGGAGAACTCTCTTGCCGGAGACAAGTCCGAGGGCAACGCGGCGGCGGAGACCGATGCACCCGAAGCGCCGAAGTTCGTCGAGCGTGTGCGCGAGGCGAACCAGCTCACCGGCGACATCGGCCGCACCGCGGTGCTCGCGCGCCAAGGGCGCCTGGGCGAGGCGGCGCTCGCCTTGTTCCAGCCCGTGCGCGTGATGCTCGCCTCGCCGGAGCCCGACGCGGCGGCGATGTGGGCGCGCCACATGGAAACCGCGGGCGGCCAAGCGGGCGATCCGGCTTGGCTGGAGGACAAGTTCGACGGCGTGCGCGCGCAGGTCCACGCGGGCGCCGGCGGGCGCTGCGAAATTTACACCCGCGACCTGCGGCGCGTGACCGGGCAGTTCGAGGAGGTCGCCCACGCCGCCCGCGCGTGGGCCGCGGCAAACCCCGGCCGCTCGGCGGTGTGGGACGGCGAGGTGCTCGCGTTCGCGGAGGGCAAGGCGCTCACGTTCTTCGACCTACAGAAGCGCCTCGGCCGGCAGAGCGAGCCGGACCTTTTCGCCGCGGCCGGCGGATCGGGCGCGGCGGTGCCGGTGTCGTTCTCCGCCTTCGACCTGCTCTCTCTCGACGGCGAGACGCTGCTGCGCCAGCCGCTGCGGGAGCGCCGCGCCAAGCTGGACGCGATGGAGCTGCCGGCCAATTTCCGCCGCGTCGAGGTGCAATCGGCGCACTCGGCCGACGCGGTCGAGACGGCCTTCGCCGCGGCGCGCGCCCGGGGCAGCGAGGGCTTGATCGCCAAGGATCCCGCGAGCCTCTACGCGCCCGGCCGGCGCGGCTTGGCGTGGCTGAAGTTCAAGAAGGAACTGGCCACCATCGACGCCGTGATCATCGGCGCCGAATGGGGCCACGGGAAGCGCCACAAGCTCCTCTCCGACTACACCTTCGCCGTGCGTGACGATGCGACGGGCGCGCTGCTTTCCATCGGCAAGGCTTACTCTGGTCTGACCGATGTAGAGATCGGCGCGCTCACCGAGGAATTGCTCGGCCTGACCCTAGAGACGAAGGGCAAATACCATGTCGTCGAGCCGCGCGTGGTGCTGGAGATCGCGTTCGACTCCATCCAGCCGAGCACCCGCCACAAGAGCGGCCTGGCGATGCGCTTCCCGCGCATCAAGGGCATCCGCCGCGACAAGACCCCCGCCGAGGCCGACACCGTCTCCGCCGCCCGACGGATCGCCGGACTGTGACTGGCCGAGAAGGACCGAGAGGATGGAAGATGGCAGGGAATCGAAGGAGGATTTGGCGGAGCAGACACGAAATTGACCGCCGTTCAGGCTCGAGTCCAAGGCGCCACCCACACGCGCCCAAGGCGCTACCCACACGCGCATTCAAGCCCACGTTGCTTATTGTGCTCCCTGCCATCCTCCATCCTCTCGGCCATGCTCTCCCCCCCCTCCCCCGCCGCGCTCGGCTACCGAATGCCTGCCGAATGGGAGCCGCACGAAGCCACTTGGCTCTCGTGGCCGCGGCCGGAGGGCATTTCCTTTCCTGGGGACGGCGCCTACGAGGCCGCGATGCCGGCCTTCGCACGGATGGTGGCGGCGCTCGCCGACTCGGAAGAGGTGCGCATCAACGTGGCCGATGAAGGCCGCGCGGACGCGGTGCGCGGCATCCTGCGCCGGCACGGCTGCGAGGATCTCGCGCACGTCCGCTTCTTCCCCATCCCCATCAACGAGCCTTGGTGCCGTGACCACGGCCCGATGTTCGTCGTGAACCCGCGCGCGGAACAGCCGCTCGCGATCATCGACTGGGAATACAACGCGTGGGGCGGGAAGTATCCGCCCTATGACCTCGACAACGCGGTGCCCGGCAAGGTCGCCGCGGCGCTCGGCGGCTTGCCCACGTTCCGCCCCGGCCTCGTGATGGAAGGCGGGTCCATCGAACTGAACGGCGCTGGCACGCTTCTCACCACCGAGGGCTGTCTGCTTCATCCGAACCGCAATCCCTCCCACACCCGCGAGCAAATCGAGCAGGCGCTGCGCGACTTCCTCGGCGTGCATCACTTCCTCTGGCTCGGCGAGGGCATAGCCGGCGACGACACCGACGGCCACATCGACGACCTCGCCCGCTTCGTGGACCGCACGACCGTGCTCATCGTGCAGGAGGACGACCCCGCCGACGAAAACCACGCGCCGCTGCGCGAGAACATGGAGCGTCTCCGCGAGATGCGCGTCGAGGACGGCACGCCGCTCGACGTTCGCGCGCTGCCGATGCCCGCGCCGCTCGTGCGCGAAGACCAGCGCCTGCCAGCCTCCTACGCGAACTACTACGTGGCGAACACCGTCGTCCTCCTGCCCGTCTTCGCGGATCACGCCGACGCTCGCGCCGAAGCCATCCTGCAAGAGGCGTTCCCCACTCGCCGGATCGTCCCCATCGATTGCCGCGACTTGGTTTGGGGCCTCGGCGCCTTTCATTGCCTCACCCAGCAGCAGCCGAAGGCTTGAACCTGCCCCAGCTTTCGTCTGGCTAGCCACCGCTCACTCGCTCGCGAGGGGAGACCCCGAGGCTCCCGAGGGGATTTCTGAGGTTCCCTCGGCCACTTCCAAACTTCCCGAGGGGAGTTGCCAAGTCCCCTCGGCCACTTCCACGGTGCCCGAGGGAAGTCCCGGAGTGCCTGCGGGCGCTTCCAGAATCCCCTCGGGCACCTTCCAAGTGCCCTCGCCAAGTTCCGGCGTGCCCGCGGGCACCCGAAGGGGTGCCCGAGGGGAGTCGCCAGAGTGGCCGAGGGAACCCTCGGAGGTTCCCTCGGGGAGTGCGAAGGGTTTCCTCGAGCACTCTCCGAGGTGCCCTCGGGAAGGGGCTGCTTCTGGAAAGGGGCGAAAGAGGAGATCCGGGCCGCGCTTTGGGGCACGGACGGGCACGGAGAAGTCTTCCCCGCTGGCCGCGGTTTCGGCGATCTCTACGTCTTCCGCCGCTCGGGAAACCGCCTTAGCTGACCTTTCGGAGCCGGATGCCATCTGGATCGATGCGGATGCGCTGCTCGCGATAGAGCGCGCCGATGGCCTGCTTGAAGGCTTTCTTGCTCATCCCCAGCGCTGCCCGGATTTCCTCCGGTGGGCTTCCATCGTGATAAGGGAGGCGACCACCGGCGGCCTTGAGTGCCTCGATGACCCGCTCGCCCAGCGGTGCGATGCGCAGGTGGCCGGCAGGATCGATTCCGAGGTCGATCTTGCCGTCGGGGCGGATCGTGCGGATGAACCCATCCAGTTGCTCGCCCTCGAAAAGCGGCCCGGCCAGTTCCGCGCGGTAGAGCAGCCCGCCGTGCGCCTGGTTGATGATCGCCCGGTAGCCGAGCGGCGTCCGGCCGGAGACGATGAGCTTCACCGGCTGGCCTTCTTTGTAATCTGGCGGCGTGAGGTCCAGCCAGCGGTCCAGCCGCGCGCTGGCCACGATCCGGTCGGACCGCTCGTCGAGATTCACATAGACGAGCACCCAGCCGCCTGGCCGGACCGAGGCGGCTAGCTCGCGCAACGGCAGGAGGAGGTCCTTTTCCAGGCCCCAGTCGAGAAATGCGCCGATGCCCGGCCTCCAGGATACTACGCGCAGACTCGCAAACTCGCCGATCATCGCGCGCGGCGTCTCGGTCGTCGCGACGAGTCGGTCCTCCGAGTCGCGGTAAACAAACACGTCCATCGTTTCACCCGGCCGCGCGCCCGCCGGAATGTAGCGGCCAGGCAGGAGAATCTCCCCGTGCGCGCCACCATCCAGGTAAAACCCCGGCGGCGCCTCGCGGACAATCGGGAGCGTGTTGCGTCGGCCAAGGAGTGCCATGGAGCCCTTATCTTGGCGGCAACCAACGGGCGTAGGGAGAAATTTCCTTCCCGGGAGCCGGAAACGGGCGCCGCTTCCGTTCACCTCTCGGAAGGGCGGCCGCTATTGGCCGGTTGCCTCCACTCGCCCGTCCCGCATTCGCACGCGGCGCTTCGCGGCCCCGGCCACTTCCTCGGAGTGCGTGACGATCACCAGCGCGGCCAGAGCCTGCGCGGCCACGGCGCGGAAGACTTCCAAGACGCGCGCCGCGCCGGCGGAGTCGAGGTTGCCGGTGGGCTCGTCGGCCAGCAGCAGGCGCGGCCGGTGGACCAGGGCGCGCGCGATGGCCGTGCGCTGCATCTCGCCGCCGGAAAGCTGGTGGACGAAATGCCCGCGCCGCGCGCCGAGGCCCACAAGATCGAGCAGCTCGTCCGCCCGCGAGCGCGCCCCGGCCAACGGCTGACCTGCCAGCAGCAGGGGCAGGCACACGTTTTCCTCCACGCTCATCGTGGGCAGCAGATTGAAGAACTGGAACACGATGCCCAGGTCCTTGCGGCGGTAGCTCGTGAGCGCGTCCTCGCCGGCCGAGTGCAGCGCCAGGTCGCCGACGAAGATCTCGCCCGCGGTCGGCCGGTCCAAGCCGGCGAGCAGGTGCAGCAGCGTGCTCTTGCCGCAGCCGCTCGGGCCGGTGATCGCGGTAAACTCGTCCGCGGCGAGTTCGAGCGACACGTCGTCCAGCGCGGCCACCGCGCCGCCGCCCTCCCCGCCGGACGCGGCCTCGTAGCGGCGCGAAACGTGGCGAAGGCGGATGAAAGACTCGGGCATGTGGAAAGCAAAGTGCCGGTGGCAGACTCCGGCGCGGCCAATATCTTGAGCGCATGGTCGAAATCATCCGCGAATTGCTGGCCCGCGCCGACTTCACCCCGTTTGTTATTCGCACGAGCGACGGTCGGGAATATCCAGTGCGCGGACGAGATTGCGCGCATGTTTCTCCCAAGGGAGGCCGGGTGGTAGTTTTTGACGAGGAGGATCGGCAGTTTTCGCTTTCCTCGCTGCATTTGTCCGCCGTCGGCGAAAGCGTGGCGTGAAGCGCGCTTTGATGCTCCCGTTCCGGCCGTTTGCCTGACGGATTCCTGCCGATGCCTTCCTTTCTTTCGTTTCGCCGCGCCGCCGGCTTCCTCGGCCTCGCGCTCCTCCTGCCGGCCCCACTCCCAGCCCAACAAGCCGAGGCTTGGCTCGTGGCGGACGCCACCTCCGGCCACGTGCTCGCCTCGCAGCGGCCGCGCGACAAGCGCCAAGTCGCTTCGCTCACGAAGGTCGCCTCCGCCATCGTGGTGCTCGATCTTTGCGAGCTCAAGAAGGCCTCGCTCGACGACCGCGTCGCCATTCCGGCCGCGGCCCTCGGCGGGGGGGTGAGCAATCCTGTCGGCTTCCAGGCCGGCGACCTCGTGTCGGTGCGCGACCTCCTGCTCGCGATGATGCTCCAGTCGGACAACATCGCCGCCACCGCGCTCGCGCGGCACTTCGGCGCGCTCCTGCCGGGCGAGGGCAACGTCGGCCCCGAGCAACGCTTCGTGCAGCAGATGAACGCCCTGGCCGGCGCGCTCGGCATGGACCGCACGCTCTTCCTCAACCCGCACGGCTTCGACTCGGAGAACGTCCGCCCCTTCTCCACCGCGCAGGACATGGGCCGGCTCGCCCGCCGCGCCATGGATAAGGCGCCCTTCCGCTTCCTCGTCACGCAAAAGGAGCGGCGCATCACCATCGAGCGCCCGCCCGCAATGATGCCGCCGGGCTCGGTCCCTCCCGCTCCGGGGAGTGAGTTTCCCGCACC
>CALMOL010000369.1:8440-9058 GCA_937871685.1 uncultured Verrucomicrobiota bacterium | reverse complement strand
CGTTCTGCCGCGGAGCTACACGGTGCTGCTGTTCGACCGGACCGGCCGCTTCGCCCGTGGCCCGGCCTATGCCGCGACCGAGGCCGCGGACCTGCTCAACGTCCGGTCCTCCAACATGAGCGCCCTGCCGGACGCCCCCGCGCCCATCGGCGCCTACGTGCCGGCCAAGCTGGCCGCCGGCCTGCTCCATCTCGCGGGCACGCTGCCGCTTTGGAACGGTGAGTTGCGGTTCAAGGGTCAGGTCGGCCGAGATCTGGACACCAAGGCCGGCTACGAGGCCGCCCAGCTGTGCGCGAAGAACTCGCTGGCCATCATCAAGGCGCAGCTTGGCTCGCTGGACCGCGTGAAGCAGGTGGTGAGCGTGGCCGGCTTCGTGAATGGCGTGTCGGACTTCCCGGATGCACCGGCGGTGATCAACGGGGCTTCCGAGCTGCTGCTGGCCGTTTTCGGCGAGGCGGGCAAGCACGCGCGCGCCGCCGTGACCGTGGCCGGCCTGCCGCGCGGCGCCGCCGCGGGGGTGGAGATGATCGTGGAAGTCGCGTGAGCGGCGAGGAGTGCTGCCTTGGGCGGGGCCTGGCGGCGGGGGCCGATCCCGGCCGCGACGCCCACGCCCGGCCG
>CALMOL010000369.1:0-8430 GCA_937871685.1 uncultured Verrucomicrobiota bacterium | reverse complement strand
GCGCCATTAGGTGCGGCGTAGCCGCCTAGAATTGCCCCGCGCGCCCTGGCCTTCCTACCTCGCTCGATTCTTGGCGCTTCGCGCCGCAATGGCGCGGGGACCGCGCCATCCACCTCGAAGCAAGCGCAGCGAAGATGATCCTTCTCGCGCGGTCTTTTTCCCTGCTGTCTCTTGATTTGCGTAAACCTGCGGCCTCAAACCCGACTTCCGAATGGCTGAACACTTCCTCCCCGCCTCGGCGGCAAGCGTCCATTACAATTGGAACCGCGACCGGCCCCCGGTCTTGAGCATTCGCGACGGCGACACGGTGCGCTTCGCGTGCCGCGACTCGATCGACGCGCAAGTGAACCGGCATTCCACGCTCGCGGACTTCCTGCGGCGCGAGAATCGAAACGGCCACGCGCTGACCGGCCCCGTCTTCGTCGAGGACGCGCGGCCGGGCGACACGCTGGAGATCGAGGTGCTCGACATCCGGCACCAGGGCTGGGGCTGGTCGAGCATCGTGCCGGGGCTGGGGTTTCTTTCCGAGCGGTTCGACGAGCCGTTCTTTTTTGTTTGGGAGTTGGAGGAGCGCATGACGCGCTCGATGGGGCCGGCCGTGGTGCCGCTCGCGCCGTTTCTCGGGATCATGGGCGTGGCGCGCGGCGAGGCGGGCGAATTCCACACGCGGCAGCCCGCGGCCGGCGGCGGGAACATGGACGTGCGGCTGCTCGCGCGCGGCGCGAAGTTGTATCTGCCGGTGCTGGCCGAGGGCGCGCTCTTTTCCTGCGGCGACGCCCATGCCGCGCAGGGCGACGGCGAGGTGTGCATCAACGGCATCGAGATGCCCTGCGAGGCGGACCTGCGCTTCCGCGTTCACCGCGGCGGACGCGCGCTGGCCGGCCCGTGGTGCGAGACGACGCCGCCCCCGGCTGATGCGCCGCCGCGGATCGGCGAGTGGGCGATGATCGAGTCGGGCGAGGACGCGCTCGCCGCCGCGCGCCGTGCCACCAGTCGAATGGTGGACTTCCTGTGCGAGCGGTGGAGCTACCCGCCAGAGCGCGCCTACGTGCTGTGTTCCGCGGCGATGGACCTGCGTTTCGCGCAGGTGGTGAATCGGCCCGTCCACACGGTGACGGCCTCGCTGGCGAAGGGGCTGTTTGGCGGAGGTTGAGGGTTGAGAGGGAGGCACCAGCGCAGCGGTGCTTACTCGTAGGCGACTTCCAGCACTTTCAGGGCGCGCTTTCCGGCCGGCACCTCGAAGCGGACGGTCTGGCCGACCTTGGCGTCGAGCAGGGCGTGGGCGAGCGGCGAGAGCCACGAAATCCAGCCGCGGTCGATGTCGGCCTCGTCCACGCCGACGATGCGCCACACCTCCTTCGCGCCGTCGGCGCCCTGCACCGTCACGGTGGCGCCGAATTGCGCGCGGCGGCGGCCGGCGGCGTCGGCGGGGGGCGGCGTGATCGCGGCGGAGGCGAGGCTTTGCTCCAATTGCTCGATGCGCGCGTCGAGGCGCGGGAGGGCGTCATCATCGCCTGCCGACACGGCCTGGGGGCGATCCGTTTGGACAAGGCGATTCAGTTCCTCGCGCAGGCGGCGCGCGCCGTCGGGCGTGACGAGGTTGCGCTCGCCGGCCGGGAGCACGGCGGCGCGAGGCGGCAGGTCGGATTGCTCGGGCGCGTCGTCGGATTCCTTGGTGAAGGCTTTGCTCATGAGGGAATGCATCGCGCCTGGGGGAGCGATAGGACTCATGGGACGAATGGGACCGATAGGACGGATGGGAGGCGTCCTACTGGGGGCGCTGGGCCCACGCGACCGCGTCCTCGAGGGCTTCCTCGCCCCAGAACAACTCGCCGTTTACCAGGCAGTTGGGTGCGCCGAAAAGGCCGGCGGCAGCGGCGGCCTCGGTGTTTGCGCGCAGGAGGCTGCGCCGCTCGGGGGACTCCGCGGTGGCGAGCGCAGTGTCGGCGTCCTGGCCGAGGTCGGCGAGGATCTCCCGCAGCACCTCGAGGGATTGGATGTCGCGGTCGTCGCCGAAATTTGCCGTAAAGATGCGGCGGATGAAATCGCCCGCCCAGGGCTCATCCGCCACATGGCACGCGACGCGCGCCGGCCGCGTGGTCGCGCGGGGAAATACCGCCGGCCGGCGCCACGGCAGGCCAAACTTGGTGGTAAGGCGCTCCATGTCGCGCCACATGTAGGCGCCGCGGCGGGGATTGAGGTTGAAGTGCGAGTCGTTCCAGCCCTGCAAGGCGAAGAGCGGACCGAGAAGAAACGGCTTCCAACGGAGCGGCACTCCCGCCGCGGCGCACAAGCCCTCGATCCGCATGGCGGCGACGTAGGAATACGTCGAGGCGAACTCAAACCAGAATTCCAGGGTCGTTGGCACGTTGATTGGGGTGCGCGAAGGTGGTGTCGTGCCCGCTTCTGCTCAAGCCAGCTTGCGAAGAGTCAGCGACGTTTTGGAGTGCGGTGGCTTGCCACCGCTTTGGGCAAGGCGGATTGCCGCCGCAGGGTCGGCTCGGCGGCGATAGGGCGAGATGCCCGAGGACGTTTTTCTCCTCCAGCGCGATGCCCCTGGCGCAGCAAGCGGCGCCGGCCCAGAGCGGTGGCAAGCCACCGCACTCCAAAACACGGCTCGACCTGGCGGAGCGGAAATTCCGGAAACGTTTCGTCGCCTTCGCGATCCCGGCGGCCACTTGCCCCGGTCAGCCCGCCTTGAGGACCTCGATGAAGGCCTCCTGCGGGATGTTCACGGTGCCGATGGACTTCATGCGCGCCTTGCCCTCCTTCTGCTTCTCCAGGAGCTTGCGCTTGCGCGTGATGTCGCCGCCGTAGCATTTCGCGGTCACGTCCTTGCGCATCGCCTTCACGTTCTCGCGCGCCACGATCTTGCCGCCGATCGCGCCCTGGATGGACACTTGGTAGAGCTGCGAGGGGATCACGTCCTTGAGCTTCGCGGCCAGCACGCGCGCGCGGCCCTCGGCCTTGGTGCGGTGGACGATGGAGGAGAAGGCGTCCACGGGCTCGCCGTTGACGAGCATGTCGAGCTTCACGAGGTCCTCGACGCGGTAGCCGGCGTGCTCGTAATCCATCGAGCCGTAGCCGCGCGTGATGGACTTCAACTTGTCGTTGAAGTCCACGAGGATCTCGTTGAGCGGCAGCAGGCAGGTGAGCATCACGCGGCGGGCATCGAGCGTCTCGGTGTTTTCGAGCGTGCCGCGCTTGTCCATGATGAGCTGCATCAGGTCGCCGATGTATTCGTTGGGCACGAGGATGAACGCCTTCACCACCGGCTCGCGGATCTCCTCGATCTTGCCGGCGTCGGGCAATTGCGCGGGATTGTCCACGAGAGCCACCTCGCCGTCGGTGCGGTGCACCTCGTAGATGACCGACGGGTAGGTGGCGATGATGTCCATGTCGAACTCCCGCCGCAGCCGCTCCTGCACGATCTCCATGTGAAGCAGACCGAGGAAGCCGCAGCGGAACCCGAACCCCAGCGCCACGCTCGACTCGGACTGATAAACGAAGGCGGCGTCGTTGAGCTGGAGCTTGCCGAGCGCGGCCTTGAGGCGCTCGAAGTCGGCCGTGTTGATGGGGTAGATGCCCGAATAAACCATCGGATGCACCACCTGGAAGCCGGGGAGCGGCTCCTTGGCCGGGAAGCGCGGGTCGGTCAGCGTGTCGCCGATTTTCACGTCGGCGGTGGTCTTGATATTGGCGATGAGGTAACCCACGTCGCCGGCGCGCAGCACCTCGCCGGGGACCATCTTTGGCTTGAAGACGCCCACTTCCTTCACGTCGTAGGTATTCCCCGTGCTCATCATGCGGATGGGCATTCCGACGCGGATTTCGCCGGAGAAGACGCGCACGTAGGTGATGACGCCGCGGTAGATGTCGAACACCGAGTCGAAGACCAGCCCGCGCACGAGGCTGGGCTGCGGCAGCTGCGGCGGCGGCGGGATGCGGTGGACGACGGCCTCCAGGATGTCGTCAATGCCGATGCCCGCCTTGGCCGAGGCGGGGATGGCCTCGGCGGCCGGGATGGCGAGGATTTCCTCGAGCTGGCGATGGACGGACGGAAGGTCGGAATTGGGCAGGTCGATCTTGTTGATGACCGGCACGAGCGTGAGGCCCTGCTTCATCGCGAGATGGACGTTGGCGACGGTCTGCGCCTCGACGCCCTGGGCGGCGTCCACCACGAGGATGGCGCCCTCGCACGCGGCGAGCGAGCGCGACACCTCGTAGGCGAAGTCCACGTGACCAGGGGTGTCGAGGAGGTTGAGCGAGTATTCCTTCCCGTCGCGCGCGGTGTAGCGCATGTTGACGGGATGGGCCTTGATGGTGATGCCGCGCTCGCGCTCGAGGTCCATCGAGTCGAGGTGCTGGTCCTGGGCGTCGCGCTGCTGGATGGTGTTCGTGCGGCCCAAAAGGCGGTCAGAAAGCGTGGTCTTGCCGTGATCGATGTGCGCGATGATGCAGAAGTTGCGGGTCAGGGGCGCGGCGCTGCTCATTGGTTTCGGACGGAAGTCGCACGATGGCGAGGAAGGGCCGCTTGGCAACGAATGGGACCGAAGCGGACGGAGAAGATGGCGAATGGAAGATGGCAGCGAGCGTCATCACCGGCCGCCTGCGTGCTCTCCTGGGCCGCCCTCACGGCCCTGGTCGCTGTGCTCGCTGCCATCTTCCATCTTCTATCCTCGCGGCCTTCTGCCTCCGCTCCACCGCCCGCGCCTGCATCATCACGGCGCCGGAGGCGGTGGAAAGCGCTGGGCAAAAGGGCAGGCCGGCGTCGCGCAACTGGCGCGCGGTCCACACGTTGCAGGTCTTTGGGAAGTAGTAGGAGCCGCGTGCGGCGTAGAAGCGTGCGTCGCCGTAGAGGCCGCGACCGAGCACCACCGGCGCGCCCCGCGCGTCGCGCTCGAAGGCCGTGCCGAGCTTGATGCACAGCGCGGCGAACTGGGCCGGCTCCAGGCGCAGCGGCCGGACCTGGGCGCGGGGAAAATACGCGCCCGGCGCCCCCGGCACGCCGACGACGTGGAGCACGCTGAGATTCGGCGTGAACAGGGTGCGCGCCGCCAGAACCGGGTCCGGCCGGCCGTGCATGTAGAACTCCCGCGCCCCCCAGCCGACCTCGATCCAGTCGTAGGACTGCGCCCATGCCGGCAGCGGGAAGGCGGCTTGCGACCGAAGCTGCGCCACCGGCAGGTGCAGGCCGGTGTGCCAGCCGTGGGAGGACACGAAGATCGTGACCTCGCGCGGAGCGGCGAAGACCGATCGCCCGGCAATCAGCGCGGCCAGCGAGAAGAAAAGGATTCGGACTCCGCGCATCGCCGACAGCTTGCGCGGGCCGCTGCCTGGCGGTCATCAGAAAAACGCGCGGCGAAATCGAGCGGACCGATGACCGCCCGTGACTTCTCACGCCCTCAGGATGCCGTTTCGAAGGCTTCGATGGTCGCCACGTCCACAAAAATGAAGCGATCACCCTCGGTCACGATCAACGTGCGGCCCGTTTCGCTAAAGATATACAGCTCCGGATTTTTGATCGTCACGGCTTTGCCGCTGGGCAGCATGAGCGTGACCGGCTGAAACGGGTGCCGCTGGAGTTGCTCGCGCAAGGCATCGCTGCTCACACGCCCATCCTCGCTCGCCAGCGGCGCACCGGTCAAGCAGGGCCTACCCCAAAACCGTCTCGTGACGCCTGATTTTCTTGCCCTCGCTCCCGTCCGCGGCGATAGTCCAGGTCCCTTTTTCGACGCTTTGCCGATGCCCAAGCCGCAGGACTTTTTCAATCGCGAAATGCTTCGCGAGCTGGCGGGCGACAAGGCCTTCCCCAAGGGCGAGGATTACTTCCGCGACGACCGCGTCCGTGGCCTGAAGATCGAGGGCGCCAACGCCCAGGCGCGCGTTTCCGGCGCGCGGCCCTACCTCACGCGGATTTGGGGCCAGGCCGGCGGCGGCTTCGAGTATTCGTGCGACTGCCCGGTGGGCCGCGACGGCGGCTTCTGCAAGCACCTCGTCGCCACCGCGCTCGCGTGGCTGGCGGGCGACGAGCGCGGCGGCCGGCCCGACCCGCTGCGCGACTACATCGAGAAGCTCCCGCGCGAGCGCCTCGTGGACCTCCTGCTCGAGGCGATGGACTACGACGGCATCCTGCGCCGCCGCCTCGCCCTGGAGACGCTCCTGCCCACCCCGGACACCGTGCCCGAGCCGGAGGAGCTGCGCAAGCTCATCCGCGAGGCCATCATCACCAAAGACTACATCGACTACGATGCGCTGCCCGACTATGCGCAGGGCATCGAGGAGGTGCTCCAGCCCATCCCGCGCCTCATCGCGGAGAGCGCAGCCGGCGCGGTCCTCGCCCGGCAGCTTTGCGAATACTCGCTCATGCAGATGGAGAAGGTGGCCGAGCTGGCCGACTTCGGCGACCCGGCGCTGACCGACCTCTGGCAAAAGCTGCATGAGTGGCACCTCGCCGCTTGCCGGAAATCGCGCCCCGAGCCGCGCGCGCTCGCGCGTTTGCTGCTCGACTCCGAGATCGCTTCGCCGCTAGGCAACTTCCGTGACGCGCTCACGACTTACGGGGCCATTCTCGGCGAGGCCGGCGTGCGGGCCTACGGCGAGCGCCTGGAGGCCGAGTGGAATCGCCTGCCGACGCTGCGCCCCGGCGATGCCACGCCCCGCCCGGCTGAGCTGCGCGTCCAGGTCACCGCGCTGATGGAGCGTTTGGTCGAGCGCTCCGGCGACCTCGACCTGCTCGTGCGCGTGCGGTCGCGCGATCTTTCGACGCCGCATGACTTCCTCTCGCTTTGCGAGCTCCTGCATCGCCGCGGCCGCCTGGCGGATGCCATCAAGTTCGCGTCCGAGGGCTGGGCCATCTTTGCGGGCGAGCGACCGCACGCCGATGAGCTGCGCCTGTTGCTCGCCGGATACCTCCTCGAGGCCGGCCGCGCGGACGACGCGCTCCAGCTCGTCTGGCAGCGCTTTCGTGATCAAAGCACGCTGGAATCGTGGCAGGCGCTGCGCCGCCACGTCGAGAAGGCGGGCCGCGCCGCCGGAGCATCGTGGGCAGATTGGAACACCCGCGCCGTTGCCTTTCTGCGCGAGAAGTTTGCCGCCGAGGCGGAGGGCACCCCGCGCCACGCCGCGCTGGGCCGCACGCTGGTCGAGCTGTTTCTCACCGATGGTCGTTCGGCCGATGCCTGGGACCTTGCGCCAAGCCTCGGACCGCTGCCCGATCACCTGTGGGTGCGCTTGGCCGAGGCGCGCGAGCGCTCGCACCCGCGCGACGCCATCGAGATCTACCAGGGCGCGGCCACGCGCTGCATCGCGGCGGGCACGTCGTCGGCCTACCGGAAGGCCACCGAATACATCTCGCGCGTGCGCCGTCTCCTCGAGCAGCAGGGCCGCGCCGGGGCCTTCGAGCAATACCGCGCCGAACTGCGTCGCTCGCACCGCAACAAGCGGTCCTTCCTGCGGCTGCTGGATACGCTGGAGTGAGGTTTTTGCGGAGTGTGGGAGCTTGCTCCTGCTCCCAGCCCGCTTTTGGACCAGGGCGGCGCGGGCGACGGCTGATTCGTGTTCCCGGCTCGCAGCGTTGCCGCGTTGAGAGCAGGAGCAAGTTTCCGCACTCCATAACGCGCCCCCTGCTGACACACCGCGGCTTCCCGCTCGCGTAACCGCCGGCCCGCCCGGATGGTCAGTGCCCTTGCCGCCCTGATCCTGCGCGCTCCTCTCTCCTCATGCCCGAACCTGCCGATGGCTTTGACTGGCCCGCGTGCCTAGCGCGCGTCCGGGCCGGCGACGAGGACGCGGCGCGCGAGTTCCTGGCGGAGTTGCACCCGCTCGTCTCGCGCATCGTCAATGGCCACCGGCCGCGGCGCGAGACGGCGGAGGACCTCACGCAGAACGTGCTCACCCACCTTTTCACCAACCTCCACCGCTACGAGGGGCGCGCGCCGTTCCCGCACTGGGCCTCGCGCGTGGCGGTGAACTTCTGCCTCAAGGCCCTGCGCTCGGAGAAGGCGCGGCCCGAGTGGCGCCTCGCCGACCTCTCCGAGGGCGAGCGCCTCGCCTACGAGAACCGTGAGCAGCAGGATGACGGCACCGACGCCGCGGCCAGCACCGCCTCCCGCGACCTCGTCGAGAAACTTCTCGATGGCCTCTCGCCGGCCGACCGCCTCGTGGTGACGCTGCTGCACCTTGAGGGCCGCTCGGTGGCGGAGGTCCAGGCCGCCACCGGCTGGAACGCGGTGGTGGTGAAGGTGCGCGCCTTCCGCGCCCGGCAGAAGCTGCGCAAGATTTTTGATCAGCTGGACTCCCGCCCCTCCGAGACATGCCCACGCCCGATGATCCGCTCGCTCGCCTGCTGAGGCGCGCCGCCGCCGCGCCGCCGCGGGACCTCGCCCCGCTCTCGCCCGCCCGCGAGGCCGCCGTGCTCCGCGCCTGGCG
>CALMOL010000368.1 GCA_937871685.1 uncultured Verrucomicrobiota bacterium | reverse complement strand
GTCATTGAGGACGACCGCATCACGCGCGACCTGCTGCACCAGAACTTGCGCAAGGCCGGCTGGCGCGTGGTCGAGGCCGAGGACGGCGAGGCCGGGCTCAGCATCGTGATGAAGGAACGCCCCGCGGCCGTGCTGTGCGACCTCCACATCCCCCGGCGCAACGGCTTCTCCGTGTGCCGGCAGATTCGCGCCCAGCCCGAGCTGGAAGGCACGCGCATCATCGTCACCACCGGATCGCGCTTCGGCAACGACCGCCTCACCGCCTTGGAAGCCGGCGCGGACGAATACCTCGTCAAGCCGGTCCTGCCCGCCGACCTCACCCGCGCCCTGCCCACGCCGCGGCCGGGCCACGGCTCCTCCGTGGCGCTGCCGTCCCCCAACGGCGTCGCCGCGCGCGACGGCCGCCGCGGGGCCAGCGACCTGCACAACAGCGGCATCTTCGCCACCACCGACACCGAGCCGGACTTCACCACCACGGTGCGGTTCTGGGGCGTGCGCGGCTCCATCCCCTCGCCGGGCGCGGGCACGGTGAAGACCGGCGGCAACACCTCGTGCGTCGAGTTCCGCTGCGGCTCGCAGATCGTCATCCTCGACGCCGGCACCGGCATCCGCGGGCTGGGCGCCTCGCTGGCGCGCGAGTTCAAGGGGCGGGAGATGAACCTGACGATCCTTATCACCCACACGCACTGGGACCACATCCAGGGCTTCCCGTTCTTCGGCCCGGCCTACTCGCCGCTCAACCGGCTGCGCATCCTTGGCTACCAGAGCGCCGTCGGCGGCCTGCGCGAGGCGCTGCTGGAGCAGATGGCCGGCGCATATTTCCCCATCACGCTCTCGCAGATGGCCGGCCGCGTGCTCTTCGAGCAGCTTGACGACATGAAGTTTCAGGTTGGCCCGGTGTCGGTGCAGTCACACTTTACGAATCACCCCGGCATCTGCCTGGCTTACAAGCTCACCACGCCCGCCGGCTCGGTGGTCTATATGAGCGACCACGAGGTGTATCTGCGCCACGAGCAGATCAAGCAGCGCAACGCCGGCCACGCCGACCCGGTGGCGATCCACTTCGCGGAGGAAGAGGACGCGAAGATCGTCGAGTTCTGCTCCGGCGCCGATGTGCTCATCTGCGACTCGCAGTATGACGCCGAGGAATACCCCTCGCGCCTCGGCTGGGGCCACACCTGCATGGACGACACCGTGGCGCTCGGGCTCGCCGCGGGCGTCAAGCAGCTCTGCCTATTTCACCACGACCCCGACCACGACGACGCGAAGATCGCCGCGATGGTCGAGCACGCGCGTGGCCTCGTGAAAGCTTCCGGCAAGGCGATGCTCGTGGACGCCGCGCACGAGGGCGAGGCCATCGTGCTCAAGCCCGAGCCGCCGCGCCGCCGCAAGCCGTGAGCCAGGGCGCTCGCGCCCACCCGGAGCGGCTTCGAATCCTCCGCGCGGGCGTCCGGCGCGGAGGACGGGAGGCTGCACATCGCCGAGCTTCAATTCCACGCTCGGTCTGCGGTTTCATGATTTTTCATCTGACGGGCACCAAAGCTCATCCCGTTGGTGACAAGGTCGAAAATCTCGGTTAACTTCTTGGTCCAACGGGTGACGAGTTCGGGAACCACGCTCGCCAAATCCATCACCGGTTGCGCCGTTTTGGTCGGAGCACTTCCACCTTTCGGCATCTCGCGGCCGACTTTCATCCTCCGGTGCCCGGCCAGGGATCCCTCCCGCGCGCCTTCTGCAAGCTTCCGCTCTGCTTGGGGAAGCGGCGGGGGACTTCCCCGAGACGGTCGAGTGCTGAGGAAGCCACCTCGTGACGGGGCACGCCTTGCCTGAAGCCCGCGCGAGCAAAAGGAGCCTGGATGAGGCAAGCGTCCGCGTCGCCCGTTTTCCTGGGCTTGTGCTCGCTCAATCCTCCTTGATGGCGGCGTTGGCTGGAAGCTCGCCGGAGGCGGCCCATGCCGTTTCCAGGGGCAGTTCGGCCTGCAACCCGTGTTTGGCAAGCCAGACGGGGTTGCCGAGCCGTCCGGCGTATTTCATGCCGGAGTCGCAAAGGATCGTGACGATCACCGCGCCGGGCCCGTGCTCGTGGGCGTAGGCGAGCGCCCCGGCCACGTTCACGCCGGAGGACAGGCCGACGAAGATTCCTTCGTCGCGGCGCAGGTGCTCCACGAGCGTCAGCGCTGTCTGGTCCGGGACGCGGTAGGCGCGGCCCACGGCCACGCCCTCAAGGTTCTTGGTGACCCGGTTCTGCCCGATGCCCTCGGCGACCGACTCGCCGTCGTTCTGGGTCAGGTCGCCGCGGGTGAACCACGACCACATGGCGGCCCCGTAGGGATCAGGGCACACGGCGACGACGGCCGGGTTGCGCTCCCGGAGGAAGGCGGAGGTGCCGGCGAGGGTGCCACCGGTGCCGACCGCAGCGACGAAGGCGCTCACGCGGCCGCCCGTCTGCTCCCAGATTTCCGGCCCGGTGGTCTCATAGTGGGCGCGGCGGTTGGCGAGGTTGTCAAACTGGTCCGCCCAGAACCAGCCGTGCTCGGCGGCGAGGCGCGCGGCGATCCGGTTGTAGTTGCCCGGCTCGCGGTAGGGCGCCTCCGGCACGGGCCGCACCTCGGCGCCGAGGGCGCGCAGGAGCGCGAGCTTTTCTGGCGACTGGGTTTCAGGAATGACGATCACGGTGCGGTAGCCGCGCGCGGCGCCGTAGGTGGCAAGGCCGATGCCGGTGTTGCCGGCGGTGCCTTCCACGACGGTGCCGCCCGGCCGCAGGAGGCCGCGGGCCTCGGCGTCGCGCAGGATGCCAAACGCGGCGCGGTCCTTCACCGAGCCACCCGGGTTCATCCACTCGGCCTTGCCGAGAATCTCGCAGCCGGTCAGCTCGGAAAGCCGGTTCAACCGGACGAGCGGCGTGCGGCCGACATAAGCCTCCAGGCCGCGGAAAGTGGGCATGTCCATCCGGCACCGTCCCGCGCTCGCCATCCACCTTCAAGGCATTCCCTCGCGCCAAGGAGCGGTCGAAACGACAAGGCCGGCGGGGCCGCGGGTGGTAGAGGCGGCTCTGCCCGCGAAGGCGGACGTGCCGCCTCAAGCTCCTTCCGAGGTGGCGGCCGCCGGCCTGGTCTGCGGCGGCCACCCGGGAGGAAAGTTACAGGCGGCACGTCCGCCTTCGCGGGCAAAGCCGCCCCTACACCGCTCGGCGCCTGGCCTGCCTCGCCGCTTCGATGGCGCGTCGTGATCAAGCCGAGCGCGGCGTCCGGCGGCGGAGCCATGCGATGCCGGCGCCCAGCGCGGCGACGGCGAGGAAGGCGGTCGTCCGCGGCTCGGGGACGGCGAACGCGTTGGTCTGCGCGAAGCCGACCGCGGCACCGGCAAGGTTGGAAGTGGCGAGGCCGGCCGAGTTGAGGAACGAGTTGAACTCGCTGGAGACGAGCAGGTTGGTCGAGCCGATCGTGAGGTTCCCGGAGTTGAAGGTCACTTGCCCCGGGTTGCTCAGGTCGAAGAGAATGCCGAGGTTCGAGAAAGTGTCGCGGATGAAGAAGCCGCTGCGCCCGTCGGGGCCGGCGCTGGCCCGCGCGGGGTCGTAGCCGATGGAGAAGTTGCCCACCGTGACCGCCGTCCCGACGGGCAGCGCGTTCCCGCGCGTGGTGACGAAGGTCACGCTGCCGGAATGCTCGATGGTGCCGCTCACGGGCACGAAGCCGTTCTCGAAGGTGAACGCGAAGGTGGTGGAGGGAAGGATCGAGAAGCCCGCCGCGGCGAAGCCCGGAGGCGCGGTCAGCAGCGGCGCGGCGGTGGAGTTCGCGCCGGTGAGCTGTAGGCCGGCGGCGCTCTCGATCAGGGCCGGGTTGAGCACCGCCGTGGTGGTGCCGGACTGGACGACGTTGGTCTGCGCGCCAGCCGGCGCGGTGAACACGAGGCTGGCGGCGGCGGAAGCCGGGAGCACGGCGCGGAGGACGAAGGATTGAAGGGAGGTGAGCATGGTTTGGTGGGTTGGCGTGGCCCGCCCGGCGGAACGGCGCGATGCCGGCGGACTCCCCCGCAAATCTCCGCGGCTCGCCCTTTGGATTCCGCGCCCCGCGGTATGACACTCTGCCGTGGCCGCTCAATAGCGGTCCGAGACGAGCAGCGCGGGCCCCTCGATCTTCGCGGCGCCGCCCCGGCGCTCGCGCGTGACCATGAACTCGGTCGCCCTTTCAATGCGCGCGGAAGCCTTGAACGGCCAAGTCTGCCGCCCGGTGCGCGTGGGATGGAAGGTGCCCACGGGCACGGGCTGGCCGGCGTCGGCCACCCAAATCTCATAGTCGTAGCCGGCCGGGATGAGCGGGAGGTTCTCGACGATGATCACGCCTTCCTGCGCCTCCGGATCCCAGATGAAAGCGCCGCGGGCGGCTCCGGGGCCTTCCCCGCCGCCAGCGACGGTGGCGCGGAAGGACCCGGCCACGACGCGCGCCAGCATGCTGGTTCGCTTGGCGTTGTCGAGGTTGGCGAGCAGCTTGATGAGTTCGATGCCCGCTGCGGCCTGGTCTT
>CALMOL010000367.1 GCA_937871685.1 uncultured Verrucomicrobiota bacterium | reverse complement strand
GGCCAAGACCGCGGCAAAGAGCGCGGTGCCAAGGCGATGGCCGGCCACGTCGGCCAGCGAATGCAGCGCGAAGGCGGCCACGGCGATCATTCCCGCGAGCCGCAGCGGCTCCACCCCGCCCCGCTGGAGCGGGAAGCAACGCCGCAAAATGATGCCCAGCGCCACGAGCGCGCAGGCCACGGCGGGCCAGCCGGCCTCGGCGCGCAGCCACACCCAGTCGCTCTCCGGGTGAAGGGCGCGCGCGTTGCCCACGGTTCGGGTGCGATAAAGGTTCAGGAGGTCGGCGACCGTGCCCAGGCCTGCGCCCGGCCAGGCGGAGGCGGCGCCGAGGTCGAGCGCGTCCTGCTGGAGGCGCAGGCGAAAGTCGAGCGCGACCGCGCCGGCCGTGGTGGCCGCCTCCTCCGGCGCCGCGGCCGAGCCGGGCGCCGCCGGCGGCAGGAATCGACCCAGCGTGGAACCGCCGAAAAGGAGGAAGACCGACGCAAGGACCAACAGCAAGGAGCCACCCGCGCCCAGGGTGCGCAGGGCGGCTTCGCGGCGCATGGCCGTGGACGGCGCCGCGCGGCGCTTCTCGGCACGCAGGATGCGCACCGCCTCGGACCTCACCGGGTCGTCCGGGTGCTCATCGGGACCTTCCGGCGATTCCAGGTGGCGCAAGCGCGCCGCGCCGAGCCACGCGACGCCGAGCAGGTAGGCGGCCGCGCCGCCAAAGAGGAGCAGGATCCCCGCGCGCGAGAAGCATTGGAACAAAGCCAGCACGAGCACGCCCCAACCAAGGAGCCAGCCGAGCGCCGTCCACGGCCCACCGCGACGGCGGAAGTCGAGATGCGCGCGCGCGAGCGTAAGCAGCGCGGCGAGGGCGAAGAAGTTTGCCGACTGGTTGCGGTTGGGGAACGGGCCGAATCGCGGGTCGAGCGACCATCCAGTCGGCTGCCAGCCGACGCGCTGGAAAATCAGCGAGAGCGCGGCCACGAGCACCGCGCCGCCGGCCAGCCAGCGCACGAGGCGGGAGCGCTCCGCGCCATCCCAGCGCGCGGCGAGGTTCCACGCGAGGAAGCACGTTCCCGCGAGAAGGTGAGACCAGGCGTCCAAGCCCAGCCACGGCTCCGGGTGTAGCGTCGCCGGCAGCCCGATCCCAAGCGCGAGCAGCTTCTCCCGCCACGGGACGGCCCCGAACCAGCCGGCCGGCAGCAGCGTCAGCGCCGGCAGAAGCACCAGGCCACCGAGCGCCGCCTCCAGCGGCCAGCCCAGGCGCACCCGCGGCGGGGCGAGCAGGAACAACTCGCCCACGAGGACCAGCATCACCGCCGCGCTCATCGGTGCGGTGGCTCCGCCCAGCAGCACGGCGACCAGCGGCAACACCGCGGCCGGGAAGACCAGCCACCGCGCGGGTGCCGTTTCCCTTCCGGTCGCAGGCGCGGCGGCGGGGGAGGCAAGAAGCATGACTTTCTCCAAGGTCAGAAGGGACCACGCCGCGGGGAACGGCGAGCTGCGGGCGCGGATTGACGCCCCCAGCGCGCCGGGGAATATCACGCGCGTCCCGGCACCGCCAAAAATATTTGCACGCGCCGGGACTCTTCGTCACGCAACCTGCTGCTTTCCCGCTGCTTTTTTCGCGGTTCAATGATCTCGCAGCGCTCGACCGGCCTCACCTCCCTCCTCGCCCTCGGGCAAATCGCGGTGTGCTCCGCGATGTATTGGCTGCTGGTGGCGGCCTTCGTGACTTTTTCGGAGGGTGGCCTGCTCTCCTCGGACCGCTACGTCCTCTACTGGCTGCTGATGCACGGCGCGCTGCTGATCGAGGCGCTGGCGCGGCGCGGGCGGGGGAGCAACCCGCTGCGAGATCGCTTCGTGCAGCTTCACGGTCGCACGGCGCGGCAGGTCTTCTGCGCGGTGCTGCCGCTCTTCATTTTTCTTGTGGCGGCCAAGGACCGGTTCATCTCGCGCTCATTCCTGTTTGCGTGGCTGCCGCTCTTCTACGTGACGCTGGCGGCCTCCGGGGCGGTGTTGCCGCGCCTCCTGGCCGGCTGGCTCTATGGCGGGAAGCGGCGCGAGCGGACGCTGCTGGTCGGCCCGCCGGCCGAGGCCGAGCGCCTGCGCGACTGGCTGGCGGGCAAGGCCTTCCTCGGCTTAGAGGTAGTCGGCGGGGCCGGCGAAGGGGTGCCCCCCCCCCCGCCCACGCCGGCGGCGCGGCCGCACGACACCGTCTTCGAGGAACTGCCCTCTCAGCGACGCTTCCCGGTGCTAGGCCCGGCGGATGACCTGGAGCGCCTGATCGCGGAGCATGGCGTCACGCAGGTGCTGCGCACGGGGATGCCGCCCGACGACGCTTCGGCCGAGGGCCACCTGCGCATGATGGACGTGTGTGAGCGATTGGGCGTGCGCTTCCTGGTGGTGGATGACCTGGAGCGCCGCTGGGGCCGGCCAATTTCCTTCGTGGAGGACGATGGCCTGCGCCTGCTCGGCCTGCGCGAGGAACCGCTGGAAAACCCGCTCAACCTCGCCCTGAAGCGCGCCATCGACGTGGCATTCTCGCTCCCGGTGCTCGTGCTTGCGCTGCCACCGGTGGCACTGGTGACGTGGATCGTGCAGCGATTGCAATCGCCCGGGCCGCTTTTTCACTGGCAGCGACGCGCGGGCCTGCAAAACCGCGAGTTCTTCATCATGAAGCTGCGCACCATGCACGCCGACCACGGCCAGGAGGCACGCCAGGCGCGCGTGGGCGACGAGCGCGTGTATCCCCTCGGGCGCTTCCTGCGGAAGTGGTCGCTCGATGAGCTGCCGCAGTTTTGGAACGTGCTGCGCGGCGAGATGAGCCTGGTGGGGCCGCGCCCGCACCTCATCGAGCATAACTCGCAGTTCGCCCGCCAGCTCGCGCAGTATCACGTCCGCACCTTCGTGAAGCCCGGCATCACCGGCCTGGCCCAGGTGCGCGGCTTCCGCGGCGAGGCGCGCGACTCGGCCGACATCGCCAACCGCGTCCTCTCGGACATCGAATACCTGGAGAACTGGCGGCTCTCGCTGGAGTTCGCCATCATCGTGCGCACGGCCGCGCAGCTCATCCGCCCGCCGAAGAGCGCTTACTAAATTGGGGTTTTCCGATTGGCGATTTCCGATTTAGGGAATGCGATGCCTTCCTCCACTGCCCGGCCCTCGGCCCGCGCTCATGCGCCTGGGCCGTGCCCGCCGCGCGCCGTGCGGGGGAAAATGCTGACCTCGGAGGAATTCCTCGACTGGCTGGAGCCGGGCATCCACGCGGACCTGATCGGCGGGGAGATTTTCATGCATTCCCCCGTTAATCTGAAGCACGCCGAGATGATGAATTTCGTGGACCGGCTTCTCGCCGCCCACATCGAGTCGCACGACCTAGGCAAACTTCACCGCGAGCAGGTGGCGGTGCGTCTTTCGGCGCGGGACACCTTCTTGCCCGATCTCTCGTTCTTTACGAAGGCGCAGGTGGCACGGCTCGGGGAAACACACGCGGCCTTCGCGCCGGCCTTTGTGCTGGAGGCGCTCTCGCCCTCGACCAAAAAGCGCGATCTCGGGCCGAAGTTCGCCGCCTACGAGGGCCACGGGGTGCAGGAATATTGGATCGTGGACCCGCAGGCCGGCGAGCACCGCTTTTTCCGACGTGAAGGCGACGTGTTCGCTGAGTTTGCCCAGGGTGCGGCCGTGATTGAGTCCACGGCGATCCGCGGATTTTGGGTCCGGCGTTCCTGGCTCGACGCCGATCCCAAGCCGCGCGTCGCCGCCTGCCTTGCCGAGCTCGCGCGAGCTACCAAAGCGGCTCGACGCCTGCGCTGAAATCCCTTTCGGCGCGCTCGGTCCCGGCCGCCTCCCGCCTCCCCCTTCGACTCTGCCCCGGTCCGCCCGGCCGGTGCACCGTCGATCCTCCATCCTCGATCTTCCATCTTCCGCTTCGCTTCCTCTTCCGTGTCCACCATC
>CALMOL010000366.1 GCA_937871685.1 uncultured Verrucomicrobiota bacterium | reverse complement strand
CACCCCGACCCTCCACCCTGGGGCAGCCGGCGCGCCCGCCTTGCGGCGTCGCTGAGCTTGGGTCCGTGCGGCCTCGCGGGGCGTGAAACTTTTCTTTCGCGAATGTCGAATAGCCGCCGGCTGAAACGACATCTTGATGTGCAGGCATCGTTCCGAGCACAAATAATCATCAACCGCCAAACCGACATATTGTGCAATACGTGCTCCTCTTCACCGAATCCGCCGCCGACTTCGCGCGGCGCAATGATCCCGAAAAAGCCCCCGCTTACTGGGGCGCTTGGACAGCCTACGTGGACGCGCTCGCGCAGTCCGGCATCATGGTCAGCGGCGCGGGACTGCAACCGCCTGAAACCGCGACCACCGTTCGCGTCCGCGATGGCAAACGGCAGGTCCACGACGGTCCCTACGCCGAGTCGAAAGAGATGCTCGCCGGCTTCTTCATCGTCGAGGTGCCCGATCTCGATGCCGCGCTGGAGTGGGCCGCCCGCGCGCCTTGTGCGAGCTACGCCTCGACCGAAGTGCGTCCGGTAATGCCACCACCGCCCGCGGCGGCTTAGCGCGGCGACGGCAGGAGGGTTTGAGGAGGAAGGCCCGGTCTTTCCCCCTCAAATTTCTTGTGGCTGATTCCACCGGATGGATGCGATCACCCATCAAGCCATCGATGTCTCTGCGCGACACTCCTATGCGCAGCTTCTCGCCTTCCTCGCAAGCCGCGCAGGAGGCGACGTGGCGGGTGCGGAAGATGCCCTGAGCGAAGCCTTCGCCGCCGCCTTGCAGCAGTGGCCGAGTCAAGGCGTGCCGGACAAACCAGAAGCGTGGCTGCTGCAAACGGCCCGCCGCAGACTCATCGATTCGCAACGCCGCACCCAGCGCCACGCCCGCCACATGGACGCCCTCACGCACGCCCTCGCTGCCGCGCAGGCCGCCGTGAACTCCGGGCATGATTTTCCCGATGAGCGTTTGAAGCTGCTCTTCGTCTGCGCGCATCCCGCCATCGACCCCGCGGCGCGCACGCCGCTGATGTTGCAGACCGTGCTTGGACTAGAAGCGGAACGCATTGCCCCAGCTTTCCTGACTTCAGCGGCCACCATGAGCCAGCGGCTGGTGCGGGCAAAGACGAAGATCCGCGATGCCGGGATCCCTTTCGCCGTGCCGGAATCGAGCGAATGGCCGGAACGCCAGAGCTTCGTGCTCGATGCCATTTACGCAGCCTTCACCACCGGATGGGAAGACACGCTGAGCACGGCTGCCGGCACGCACGATCTCGCCGAGGAAGCCATCTGGCTGGCGCGCGTGCTCGTCCATCTTCTGCCCGAGGAACCCGAAGCCCTCGGCCTACTCGCCCTATTGCTCCACTGCCATGCCCGGCGCGCGGCTCGGCTATCTGCTGGCCGCTACGTTCCGCTGCTCGAACAAGATCCCGCGTTGTGGGATCACGCGCTCATAACGCAGGCCGAAACCGTGCTCACCCTCGCCGCCCGCCGGCAAAGCACGGGCCGCTTTCAGCTCGAGGCGGCGGTTCAGTCCGTGCACGCGCAGCGGGCCCACACCGGCGAGACGAACTGGCAAGCCATCGCCCGGCTCTATGAGGCATTGATTCGACAAACCCCAGCCCTTGGGGCACGCCTTGGACACGTGGTCGCCGTGGCGAAAACACGCGGCGCGGCGGCCGGTCTGGCTGCGCTGGATGATTTACCGACCGGGACTCTGCAAACTCATCAACCCTACTGGGCCACTCGTGCCTGGCTGCTGCGGGAACTCGGAGACATAGCGGGCGCCCGTGCCGCTTACTCCCGCGCCATCGGACTTACCGAAGACGCGAGCGTGCGAGCGTTCCTCATGTCTCAGATGCCGCCGTAGATGCCACGGAAATTGAGCGCCGCGTCCCCGCATCCGGCAAAGCCCAGGAGCTACTGGACGGCGGCTCCCTGGCGCACGCAGAAGGAGACGAGTATAGTCAGGTATGATTGCACGTCCAAGGCCGAACCATGCGCTGTAGCGAACCGCTCCGGGCGTCACGGCACCTGCTTTCACCGCCGCCTTGCCACCCACCATGCAGGTGCCGCGCCGCACTCCGCGGTCGCTGAGCTTGAGGTCGTCCGTTAGGCGTCACTCGCGCAACCCGCAATCGGCCGACATGAGCTCCCCCGAATGGCAAGCGGACTTCAAGCGCGCCCAAGCCGTGACTCAGCTTGTCATCAACTCCCGCGAACATGACCGTGTTCCCTACGGCGACGAGGAGGAGCCGCTCGACCATCCCAAGTGCGACGATTGCGGCGTTCCGCGAGGCTCGCTTCACCTGCTTGGCTGTGACGTGGAGCAGTGCCCTCGTTGTCTTGGGCAGGTCATCTCGTGCGACTGCTTTTTTGATGAGCGCCCTGGAGAGCCGCCGCTCAAATGAGAGTAGCCGCGCCGCCTAACCACGCGCTGAAGCGAACCGCTCCACAGGGTCACGGCTCCTGCCTACCGACACCCACCCTTACACCCGGCAGGAGCCGAGCCCTGTTGCGCGGTTGCTGAGCTTGGGTCCGTTAGGCGGCGTGGCCGCGGCATTGGGGGTGGGAGCGTCTTGGCCGTGCGGCCTGCTGGCTGCGAGTCGGTGAGAGGAGGCGCCTCCATCTGCGCGCGTCGCCTGCCGTCGCGGCCGGGGACGCGTGCAGGAGCGCTGGAGGACGCACCTCGGAGTGCCCGCCGCCTAACAGACCCAAGCTCAGTGAATCGCTCCACAGCGTCACGGCTCCTGCGGGCCACACCCGGCCCCTTACACCCGGCAGGAGCCGCGCCGCTGTTGCGCGGTCGCTGAGCTTGGGTCTGTTAGGCGGCGTGGGGGCGCGCCTTGTGCGGCTCTGCCCGTTCGCTACGCTGGCGCATGATCTCCATAGCCGAAGTCGAGAAGCTCGCCTTTGATCTGCCCGATTCTGAGCGCGCCACCCTGGCCGCTCACCTGTTGGGGTCGCTTCCGCCCCTTCTGGCGGATGAGGATGAGGGCACAGCCGAGGCACTGCGCCGGGACGCCGAGCTGGACGCGAACCCCCAGGCGGGCCTGTCGTTGGAGCAGCTTGACGGCCTCATTGCTGCCCGCCGTTCCTGATGCGCCTCGTCTTCCATCCGCAGGTTGCCTCGGACGTGCGGGCCATCATGGACTACTACCAGGGCGTGGGAGGTCTGGAGCTTGCAGAGGAGTTTTACCAGGAGTTTCGCCAGCACACCGTCCTCGCATGGCAGCGCCCCAGACGCTTCGCCGAGCGCGAGCGCGGCTTGCGTCGCGCCAACTTGCCACGCTTTCCTTACCACTTTCTGTTTCGCGTCGTCGAGGGCGCGGTGCGCGTCCTTGTGGTTCGGCACCACCGTCGGCGGTCGTCCTTTGGCACGCGCCGCCGCTGAACGCCGCCTAACCACGCGCTGCAGCGAACCGCTCCACAACGTCACGGCTCCTGCGGGGCCACACCTTGGGCCAGCACCCACCCTTACACCCGCGGCCACACCCGGCAGGAGCCGTGCCCCTGTTGCGCGGTCGCTAAGCTTGGGTCCGTTAGGCGGCTCCTTGCGCCTTGAGCGATGACACCAGCACAGCCCACGCGTAAAGACTCGGCCGAGTTCCTCCGCCTCGGGTTGCTCACTGGCATTTGCGAGCTTTCAGAGGTCGCCGCTTGGGCAGACACCATCATCCTTGCGGAACCTTCACCGCCGTTCGTTTACCTGGAGTTGTCCACGTGCACTCACGGCCCGGTCAGCAGCGCATTGAGCTTGCTGGCGAAGATTCCGGGCACGCAGACACCTGAGTTGGCAGCCAACCTATTGGTCGGGCGCGCTTGGGCACTTCATCACGCCAGCGCCTTCCAGCTTAGCGATTTGCAGCGGCGTCTCACCCGTCTAGCGACCGGCGACAACCTACCCGACCGCCTCTCCACCGACCTGCTTTGGATCTACGAGGACGTGATCTGTGCGGAAGAGAAGATCTACGGCACCATCGCCGAAGCGGAGCGCAGGTTCGCGGAGTATCTGGCCGCCTTCGAGGCGTATGCATCCAGCCGCTGACCGTCGCCGCCTAACCACGCGCCGCAGCGAACGCCTCCGGGCGGTCACGCCGGCTGCTGGCCACACCCACCCTTAACCCCCGGCAGCCGGCGTGACCGCCATCGAGTGGTCGCTGAGCTTGGGTCCGTTAGGCGGCTTGCACGCGCGCCACTTCGCGGCCATCAGTCCTTTCATGATCGCGTCAGCCCTGCTGCCAAGCGACTGGATCATCGGCGCATTCTTCTTGTTCTTTCTTGCGATTGCGAGCTTCCCGAGCGGGCCGGCGCGCCTGCTTGTGAGGCTGGACCACTTGAGCCGGGGACGCGTTCGTTCGGGCGAACAGCCTGCCTTGGGCTGGTTTGAGTTTGGGCCTGCCCCGCTGCCCCCGACCGTCAAGGAGGCCAGGCAGGGGGCGGTGGGGATCGGCGTGATTGGGGCCGCGAGCGTGGTCCTCATCAAACTGGTCGCCGAGGTGCTTGTCGCCGTTGAGCAGGCTCACGTTCTGCGAGCCATCGTCGCGGCCCTTTTTCGATTCGCCGTCACTCTGCTTAACAACTCGGCCGCCGCCTAACCACGCGCTGCAGCGAACCGCCCCACAGCGGCGCGACTCCTGTAGGCCACACCTCAGCTAGCACCCACCCTTACACACGCAGCCACACCCGAGCAGGAGCCGCGCCGCTATTGCGCGATCGCTGAACTTGGGTCCGTTGGGCGGCTCCTACGCGCCCTACCAAGAACGAAAGTCGGGAAGATAACCTTAGAATACAATCCGAAACTGCATGGCAACACCCAAAGGGATGCGAGTTCTCCCGCTACCCGTGAACGCCACGGACGCCGTTCACGTTTACAGCGACGACCAGCACATCTGGCTTCAGCTTCGGCGCGATGTGCCCACCGAGCAAGAGATCGGCCGGCCGTCCTTCAAGGTGGCGCTTTGCCTCACCCCCGGCACGGCGCACAAGCTGGGCTTGGAACTGCTCAACGTGGCCGAACGCAACAAAGAAAAGCAGAAGGCCAAGATCGCCGCCGCCAGCACACC
>CALMOL010000365.1 GCA_937871685.1 uncultured Verrucomicrobiota bacterium | reverse complement strand
GAACCGACCCGCAGCCGCGAGCGCACGTAGCGCCGCCAGATCGCCTGCGGGCGCGGGTCCCAATGACCCGCGGCAAGCGGGCTGGAAAGAGATTTGGTCATGGCATTCGGACGCCTGTTCCGCGGGTGCGGGGCAAGAGAAACAGAATTAGGGAATCAAAGGAATTAACAGAATTGGGGTAGGAGGAGGGGCGGCTGCAGCCGCCGGCCCTTCTCCAAATTGCCAACCGGCTTGAGCGACCAGACCCCTGGTTCTGCCATCCTGTTCCCCAATTCTGTTAATTCCTTCAATTCCTTTAATTCTGTCTCCCCTGCCCCACTTCAGGAAAACAGACATCGCCTTCAAACCCGCGCCCCTCATGCCGGCAGGTGGTCCTCCGCCACGTCGATGAGGATGTCCTCGAAGGTGGAGCGTTGCTCCTCGAAGAACGCCACCCGCAACCCTTGCCCCACGAGTCCCGTCAGCAACGCCGCTTGCTCTGCGGCGCTCCCGCCGAAGCGAAATGAAACGCGCCCTCCCTCTCCCGTCGCCAGTTCCTGCACGCCGGTTTGCGTGCCCAGCCACGCGGCGGCCTCGTCCGCGCGCTCCAGTAACGCCGCCGTGATCCGTCGGTCCGCGCGGCCGAGCTTCGCGCGCACCTCCTCCACCGTGCCCGCCGCGAGCAGCCGGCCGCGGTGCATCACGCACAACGACGAGCACATTTCCGAGAGCTCGGAAAGGATGTGCGACGAGACGAACACGGTGGCCCCGGTGTCTGCCAGCCGCCGCAGCGCCAAGCGCAAGGCGCGCCGCGAGAGCGGGTCCATCCCCGAGGCCGGCTCATCGAGGATCAGGACGCGCGGCTGATGGAGCAGCGTCTTCGCGAGGACAAGCCGCTGCGTCTGCCCGCGCGAGAGCGTCTTGCAGAAGGCGTCGCGCTTGTCGGTGAGCGACACCTCCGCGAGGCACTCTTCCGCCCGCTGACGTCGCACCCCCGCCGAGCCCAGACCATGCGCCTCCGCGTAGAGGTCGAGAAACTCCCACGCCCGCAGGTCCGAAGGCACCGGCGCCAGGTCTGGCATGTAGCCGAGCACGCGCCGCGCGGCCGAGGGGTCCTCCGCGATGTCGATCCCGGCCAGGCGCACCTCGCCGTAGGTTGGTTCCTGGAGCGTGGCGAGCACGCGAAAGGTCGAGGTCTTGCCCGCCCCGTTTGGCCCCACAAGCCCGAAGACCTCGCCCGCCGGCACGCTCAGCGTGAGGTCCGACACCGCCACAAACGCGCCGTAGTCCACGCGCAGGTCCCGCACCTCGATGGCCGGCGGCGGCGCGGCGGCGACAAGAACGGGAGCAGGCTCAGCCATCCCGCCATCATGCCCGCCCCCGCGCGGGAGTCACGCGCGAGCGCGGCGTTTCGCAGGATCGGGCGGCGGGGCTTGTCCCCGGGCGGGGAGACCTCTTTCCGCCGATCAAAGCGCCTCGGAAGGCTCGAAATCGTCGCCGAGCACGACGCGCCACGTAGGACGAGACCCGACGCCTGGGACCATGCGACGCCTCGCCGGGCCTTGCCACGTTTTCCCCACGCTGCCGCCGGCCCAAAAGGCGCCGCAGGCAGCGAGGCCGGCTCCCCGGGCCGGTCGTCGCACCCCCGCCCCATCCATCCCATGACCGGCCACCAAATCGAACCCGCCATCAAGGCGCTCATCGAGGCGCGAAATTTCACCGCCCTCCACGCCCTCTTCGAAAAATGGACCCCCGCCGACGTCGCGGAGTGCCTCGTGGACTTCCCCCCGGACGAGCAAGCCGTCGTCTTCCGCATGCTGCCGCAGGCCAAGGCGGCCAGCGTCCTCGAATACCTCGACGCCGACGCCCAGAACGTCGTCCTCAAGGCCATGGGCAACGAGGCCGCCGCGCGCGCCCTCAACGACATGTCGCCGGACGACCGCACGCGCCTCCTTGAGGAATTGCCGCCGGGGGCCATCACCCACATGCTCGAGTTGCTCACGCCGCGGGAGCGCGAGATCGCCCAGTGCCTGCTCAACTACCCCGAGCGCAGCGTCGGCCGCCTGATGACGCCGAGCTTCGTCTCCGTGCATGACGATTGGACGGTGCTCCAGGTCATCGAGCACATCCGCGCGCACGGCCAGGACTCCGAGACGCTCAACGTGATCTACATCATCGACGACCGGGGCAAGCTCATCGACGACGTGCGCATCCGCGAGCTGCTCCTGCGGCCTTTCGAGACCAAGATCCGCGACATCCGCGACGAGCACTTCGTCGCGCTGCACGCCACCGACCCAGCGGTGGACGCCGCGCCCGTCTTCAAGAAATACGATCGCAACACGCTGCCCGTGGTCGATTCCGAGGACCGCCTCATCGGCATCGTGACCATCGACGACGTGCTCGATGTCCTCGAGCAGGCGACGACGCGCGAGGTGCAAAAGATCGGCGGCTTGGAAGCGCTCGACGAGCCCTACTCGACCATCACCCTCCCGCGGATGGTCAAGAAGCGGGCGACGTGGCTGATCATCCTTTTCCTCGGCGAGATGCTCACCGCCACCGCCATGCAGGGATACAACGGCGAGATCGAGAAGGCCGCCGTCCTCGCGATGTTCCTGCCGCTCATCATCTCGTCCGGGGGCAACTCCGGCTCGCAGGCCACCACGCTCATCATCCGCGCCATGGCCGTGGGCGAGATCCGCCTGCGCGACTGGTGGAAGGTGCTCCGGCGCGAGATCGGCTCCGGCGCGTGGCTCGGGATCATCCTCGGCGTCATCGGCTTCTGCCGCATCTCGCTGTGGCAGGGCCTCCATTTCTACGACTACGGTCCGCACCACTTCCTCATCGCGCTGGCGGTGGGCGTGTCGCTCGTCGGCGTGGTGCTGTGGGGAAGTGTTTCCGGCGCCATGCTGCCCTTCCTGCTGCGGAAATTGGGGATGGACCCGGCCACCTCCTCCGCGCCCTTCGTGGCCACCCTCGTGGACGTGACCGGCCTGCTCATCTACTTCAACGTGGCCCTCCTCATCCTGCGCGGCACGATGCTCTAGCCGTCGGGGTTTGACCTCCGGCAAGAGTTCGCGCCTCGCCCCGCTGAGGAGCCCTTACGCTACAGGCGTTGGGCTCCGCTGGCGGGCCTGGGGCGGGCTTTGCCGGAGGTCTATTGAATTCGTCGGAACTCCCAGGCTAGGATTCTCTCATGCGCCTCCTTTACGCCGCGGGCTTTCTCGTCCTCCTCTCCGCGCCCGCCCTGCCAACCGGCGCGGCTCCCGCCAAGTCGCCGGCGGCGCCGCGCTTTTCCTCGCTGGCGGCCGCGATCGCCAAGGCCGACCGGCTTGGCGACACCAAGGCGGGCCGGGATTACAAGGGCAACTTCTACTCGGCCCTTGGAACACCCATGGAGGAGGCGATGGCCGAGTGCGGCAAGACGGGCGACCCGGCGTCCCCCGCTCAGTTCGACCTCGTGTTTGTCCTCGCGGCGGACGGCCGCGTCCTCGATCTCCTTTGCTCGGCCAAGCCGCCCCTCCTGCCTTGCGTGGTCGCCAAGCTGCGGGCGGTCCAGCTTCCACCGCCGCCGAAGGCCAACTGGCTCGTTCACGTGGTTATGAGCGCTTCCTGACGCTGCCCTGGATAAACCGCCGGCTCTGCGGGGTTCGTGTCGGCAGCGCTCGCGCGCCAGCGCGTTCGGGAGGTTGCACCTCCGCCTCTCGTTGACGCGCCGCACCCTTCGGCTCCCGTCCTGCCAATTCCCATGCCAAGCGACCCGCCTCCCGATTCCCCGCCCTCGGGCGAGGCCGGCACCATCGAGAAAATCACCGACGCCATCCTGGAATTCGTCGGCCACATCCCCGACACGCGGGAAGAGCGCAGCCAGGAGCCGGCCAAGCTCGCGCGCGCGCGCGCAAAGTCCGCGTCCATGACGGCCGCGCTCGCGGCCGGCGGGCTGGCCTTGCCGCCCGGGCCGCTGGGCTGGCTGACCATTCTGCCCGAGCTGGTCGTCGTGTGGAAGATCCAGGCTCAGATGGTGGCTGACATCGCCGCCCTTTACGGCAAGACGGCCGCGCTCACGCGCGAGCAGATGCTCTACTGCCTGTTCCTCCACATGGCCGCGCAGGCCGTGCGCGACTTGGTCGTGCGCGTGGGCGAGCGCTTCCTGGTGCGGCGCGCCACGTTGCAAGTCCTCCGCGGGGCGGCCAAGGCGATCGGGGTGCGGGTCACGCAGCGCGCCCTCGGCAAGGGGATCGCGCGCTGGCTGCCCATCGTCGGCGCGGTGGGCGTGGGCGCCTACGTCTATTTCGACACCGGCGAGGTTGCCTCCACGGCGATCGAGCTGTTCGAGCGCGAGGTGGAGGTCGAGCCGGAGCCGCCCGCCGATGGATCGGCCGGCCATGGCTCCGCCAACGGCGCGGGTTGACCCGCTTGGCTTCCCGATGGGCGTCGCCTTCTACATTGTGACGGAGCGCGAGTTTCCCGAGTCCTGGGTGAACGGGAAGGCGCTCCCGCGCCACGCCGAGCGGTTGGACGCCCGCTGCCGTGAACTGGGCATGCGTCCGCTCACCAGCTTCTTCAGCCACAGTCCGGCCGAGGCCGCGGCATTTCTCGCCAGCGAGGGCGCGGACCCCGCGACCGTCAATCTCCCGCCGGAGCAGTGGTTCGATGCGGCCGAGGGCTTGGCGGTCGTGCGCACCTTGCTGCGCGATCCCGAGCGGCTTCCCGGCAAGAAGGGTGCCGCCGCGGAGGATCTCCGCGAGTTCGAGGCGCTTCTCGTGCGCTTGGACGACGAAAAGGTGCGCTGGCACCTGGCGGTGGATTTCTGAGCAGAACCCAGGCAGTGCCCGGTGCCGAACATCCGCCGGCGTCCACCCGGGAAAAGCCAGGCGGCATCCCGCGCTGCGGGACCTCGCGGACGGAGCCAACCTTCGCAACGCCGGGCCGCGTGCCGGTTGTTGCCGAGGCGGCGCCGGGCCGCGAGACCGCGCGCCGCCCGGCACCGCCAATACTTGTCAACGCTTGAACGAAGTCGCCACCGACGGCCGGGAGCCGACGCCGGTATTCACCTGCGGGCGGAGCCGGTAGAAGACGCTCGGACCGTCCACGGCAGGCGAGAGCGCCCGCACGGTCACGCGCTCGAAGCCGGCCCCGCGCGGCGAGGCGCTGACGACCGGGGCCGCCGTCACGGCCGGCCCGCTTGTCCAAGGGCCGGCGAGCGTGGTCGCCACCTCCACGGCGTAGCCGACTTGGGCATAGCCCACGGGTCGGTCGAAGACGAAGACCGCGCGGCCCTGGGCATCGCGCTCCGCGTGCGGGAGGATGGCGGCGGCGTCAGCGCGCAGTGGGTCGCCTCCGAGGGCATACTCGATCACGTTGCTCACGCCGTCGCCGTCGGGATCGCCCGTGGGGCTGGAATCCTGGTCGCCGAACCGATCCAATTGCCAACGCTCGAACGGCGAGAACCCGCGCACCTCCAGCGCCTGCTGCACGCGCGTGACGTCCGCGGTGGTGAGCGTGCGATCATAGACGAGCACCTCGCTGATCGCGCCGGAAAGCAGGTTGCCGTTCTGGAAACCGCCGACCTGGTAGGTCACGCTGGAGTTGTCCGATCCGGCGGTGCCGCTGCCGACAAGCTGGCCGTTGAGGTAGAGCCGGCCGAGCTTGGAACCCGTCGCGTAGGTGGCCGCAAGATACGTGTCGGCGTTCGCCGAGACGTTGAGGGACGAGGTCACGAAAGCACCGGCGTGAAACATCTTGGGCTGCGCGCTGTTGCCGCCATAGTAGATCGCGTGGGCCCCGGGCGCGTTGTCGGCGCTGGAGAACACGTTGTCGAGCGGAGCGAAGTCACTCACCCGGTGGCGGATGATCTTCGTGTAGCCACCCGTGGGCATGCCGGCCATCCCGGTGAGGTAGGAATTGTTCGCGAAGGTGATTCCCGGCAAGTTGCCGAAGACGCTTTCCTGGAACTTGGGATCGAGCGCGACGCTGGCCTGGGCGGCATGGTTTCCCATCCCGCTCTGGTCCTGCCAGCCGGACACCAGCCCGTCGTTGTTCGCGGTGATCCCGCGCGTGGCCTTCAGCCAGATCTGCAAGCCACCAACGCCGGCCGGCGGGACGTTCGACGCCACCAGCACGCGCGTGGTCGCGGAGACGGTCACGCCGTTCTGGTCCATCGCGCGCACCTCCAGCGGATACAAGCCTTCGGCCGAGGGCATCCACGAAGCGGACAGGTTGCCGGAGGCCGTGGTGGAGGCGAGCGACTGCCCGTCAACGAAGATCTCCACGCGGCTGACGCTCCCCTCGGAGTTCGTCGCCTGCACCTGGATCGCGACCGCGGTTCCCGGCGACACTTCCTGCGTCCGCGCCGGCGCGATGAATCGCGCCTTGAGCGGCTGCGGCAGATCGGCGGAAAAGGTCAGCAGACCGACGCCCCCGCCGTTCACGACCGAGGGTCCGCCGCCGCTCGCGCTGCCCGTGTAGGTGATTGCGGTGGCGGCGGGCGCCGGCGCGGAAAGCGTCAGCGTGATGACGCCGGGCGCAGCCTGCGCGGCGGTCACGGTGACATTTGCACCCACGACGCCGAAGGTCATCTCGGCGCCGGGATCGATCGTGATCGGGTCGTTGGCGTGGCGCAGCACGATGCGAACGACCGAGCGCTCGGCGTTCCCCCATTCGAGGTGGTCCGGGTTCGGCGCGTCCACGTTGGCGGTCACGCCCGACGCATACAGGTCGCGCCCAAGCAACCGAGCCATGTGCATGCCGTGGACCTCGTAGCCGCCAGTGAAGCTGTAGTGGCAGCCGTTGTGGCCGTTGATGCCATTCGTCGCCATCACGGTGTGCATCGGCAGCGTGTCGGCGAAGCGGCGCTGGCGGTCGCGCAGATCCACGTTGGCTTGGGTCACGCCGCAGCCGTTGTGGAGCTGGCAGACGTAGAATCGCTCGACCGACGGATAATCCTCGCGCCAGAACTGCTGGAGCGCGGTGTAACCCGCCTCATGGACGGCGCCGTTGTCGTTCTCTGCTTCCCCCTGGTAGAACATAATGGCCCGGATTTTCTGGTCCACGCCGGCCTGACGCGCGCGGAAGAGGAGCTGGCCGTAGTTCGTGCTGAGATCGAGCGGGTTTGCGTTGCTGCGCGGGAAGAATGAGATCGGCTGGCCGCCGTAGGCCCCGTTCAGGATCGCGATCGGCACGTTCCCCGACGTCGAGAGCGTCCGCCCCATCACCAGCCCCCACTGGCCCACGCCGTTCCAAGCGCCCCGCGCGCCATCGCCCTGCGCGACGAGCCACTCCGTGGCGGTGCCGGTGGGCACGGCGTCGCCGGTGAATCCGAAGGTGCGCACGAAGGGATCGCGGTAGCCGTTCGCGGTGCCGTCATACATTTGGGCGTCCGCGTTGGACTGGCCTTGGATGATGAGCACGTCGCCCGCCACGAGCCGCTGCTGCCGGCTCACGAGATAGTCGGTGCCGGCGCGGCGGATGAAGAGCGCCACGTCGTAATTCGCGCGCTCGGCCGGCAGCGTGACCGCCACGTCAAACGCGGCCGACCCGCCCGCGTAGGCAAGGTTCTGCACGAGGTCCGCGCCGGACGGCACGCCCTCGCGGTAGAGCCGCACGATCGCGGCGGTCGCGCCGCCCTGCGACTCCGTGCCCGCCACGTGGAAGACGGCGGAGTTGGTGCTCCGGTCGCGCGGGAAAAGCTGTTGGTATTTCGGCCACGCCGTCAGCGCGACCTTGGCGGGGATCGGCCGGATCACAACCTGGAGGCGGCGCGCGGTGTAGTTCCCGGCGTTCCCGGCGAAGGTCCAGTCGGGATTCCCGCCGGCCGCCGCGTTGCTCCCGATGCCCACGTCGTCATTGCCCATCGCGCCCCAATGGTTGTAGGCAAACATCGTCTGCGGCGTGGCGCCGAGCCGATGGATCTGGAAGGAGCCGTAGCCCGCGGACGTGTTGCCGCCGGCATCGCCGAAGTCGAAGGCGGTGTCCGAGGCGGCGCCCCCGTCGTTCAGGTTGTTGGCGACGTAGTTGCTCGGCCAAAACTCGACCCGCCCAGTGGCCAAGCCTGTGCCCGCCGGCACCGTCCCCACGTTCGAGAGCACATTCATGCTGCGTAGCGCCTGCTGGAAGACGACGGGATTGTTCACGTTGTGCGGCAGGCCCAGCTCCCGCGCGCTCTTGGTGAAAGCCTCGGCCGAGACATACACCCATTGCGTGCCCGCGCCGTTCGTGAGTTCCAGGTAATAGCCGACGCGGTCGAACGACGGCGCCGTGGCGCTGTTGTCCGTCGTGTAGGGAACCGGCGTGGCGTCCACGAAGGCGCCATCGACCGGCAGGTTCAGGTCGTAGAGAAGCTGGAAGCCTTCGGCGTTGACCTCCGGGACGTTGGTGAACACGTCGGCGCGGGCGTAGGACACGACCAGCGCGCTGCAGACCATCAGCGTGGCGATTCGCATTGGGAAGCGAGGGGTAGGATTGAGGGGGAGCACTCGGCGCCGCGAGGGATCGGCGTCGGGGCATCCGGCCGCGGCAGCTCCCCGACGAACTTTCGCCGGAGGAAGCACGCAGCCGAATGGAGCTGCCAAAGCCACGCCCCGGAATTACTTGCAAGTAACTCTCGCTGCGGTGTCACAATGAGATCACCGCGGCGGCCTCGGTCTTCGACTTCTATACGATCCAAGCGGATTGGCAGAACCTTTGGCACCTGGTTCAAGAGCGGTGGGCGATCGGAGGGAACCGTGCTCGCCAAAGAGCCCGAGGACCATGAAATCATTCGCTCCGCCTACGTCGTGGGTGGCGAGCTCCGGTTCCATGAACACCGCCGGCACGGTCTTCCGCATGACGCCCGCCGGGGCGCTGACCAAGCTGGTGGACTTCACCGGCAACGGGGCCACTAACCGGGGGGCCTCCCCGGCCGCGGCACTCGTGTTAGGAGGCGACGGCAACTTCTACGGCTCCACCGCGAACGGCGGGGCTTCGAACGCCGGCACAGTCTTCCGTCTGCGTTTCGAGCCGGATGGCTCGCCCACCCAGTTGGTGGGTGTTGGCATCGAGCCGGGCACCGGTGCGCGCATCCGTTGGCAGGCAGTTCCTGGCCAAGTCAGCCGTGTCGAGTATTCGGATGGCCCCTTCGGCCCTTGGCAGCCCTTCGCTGGCACCGGGGCGGAGAACGGCACCGGCGCGATCGAGTATCTGGACACGACCCAGCCAGCGCCGGCGAAGCGCTTCTGCCGCCTGGCCACGCCGCTTTGAGTTGATTGCGCGGCGAGGCAGACCGTTTCGCAAGGGCTGCGGCGCCGACGTTCGGGAGAGGCGTCTGGCACGCTTGGATGCATTTTGGTCAAGGGGACGAGCGAGTCGTCAATCCATAGGCCGACGGATGGCGCCGGGCGCGGGCGGCGCTACCGCGGCGGGCGATGCAAGTGTGCCCCCGCCCCGCCGGCCGCCGGGCGCGCGGACGGCCACGCGGGGGCGGTGCTCCGGGCGCAGCGCGGCGGCCGGA
>CALMOL010000364.1:2059-4156 GCA_937871685.1 uncultured Verrucomicrobiota bacterium | reverse complement strand
GGGGAGGGCGGGCGTCTAGCCCGCCGGTAGGCCGGCGTCCCGCTGGCCGTCGTCTCCGCCGATTTCTGTCCGCGGCCCCGGAGAGAAACCGGTGGAGTGCGTTCGGGCGAGACGCCCGCCCTCCCCAGGACCGCCCGAGACGTTGCAGAAACCGCGGCTGGGTTGAATTTGCGGGCGATGACGAGAGCAGAAGGTTCCTGGGACGAAGGCAGACGATCACATCCGCTCCGGCGCTTCGATGCCGAGCAGGCCGAGACCGGTCTTCAGCACGCGCGCGGTCGTCTCGCAAAGCAGCAAGCGGGACGCGCGCGCCGTGCCTTCGGCCTTGAGCACGGGGCAAGCCTCGTAGAAGGCATGGAAGGCGTTCGCGAGTTCGAAGAGGTAGTTCGCGAGCAGGTTTGGCCGGAAGTCGTCGAGCACGGCGGGCACGGCCTCGGCGAATTGCGCGAGCCGGCGCGCCAGGGCGATCTCCTCGGGGGCCGAGAGCGTAAGCGCAGGCGGAGCGGCGGGGGCTTCCTCGCCGGAGCGGCGGAAGATCGAGCGGATGCGGACGTAGGCGTTCTGGAGGTAGGGCGCGGTATTGCCTTGGAACGACAGCATCTTTTCCCACAGGAACTTGTAGTCCGTGAGGCGATGCTGGGAGAGGTCAGCGTATTTCACCGCGCCCAGGCCGATGATCCGCGCAACCGAGGCGCGCTCGTCGGGCGGCAGGTCCGGGCTGCGCTCGGCGATCACGGCGGCGGCGCGTTCTTCGGCTTCGTCGAGCAGATCGCGCAGCGCCACGCTCTCGCCCTCGCGCGTGCGCATGATCCGGCCGTCCGCGCCGAGGATGGAGCCGAACTGGATGTGCGTGATCGGCACCGTGATGCCCAGGCGGCGGGCGAGCGCGTTAAGCTGCTCGAAGTGGAGCGCCTGCGGCGCGCCGACCACGCACCACATGGCATCCGCGCCCCACTCGTGGACGCGCAGCTCGAAGGTGGCGACGTCGGTGGTGGTGTAGTTGTAGGCGCCGTCGCGCTTGCGGATGATCGAGGGGCGGTCGGCGAGCTTGGGCTCGTCGAAGAACGCGACGATCGCGCCTTCGCTCTCGCGCGCGATGCCCTGCGCCACGAGGCGCTCCGTCACGGAGGCGAGGCGGTCGTTGTAGAACGACTCGCCCAGCGTGTGATCAAAGGTGATGCCGAGGCGCGCGTAGATCCGGTCCAGCTCCTCGCGGGAAAGGCGCACGCATTCCTTCCAGATGCCGACGTTCTCTTCGTCGCCGGCCTGGAGCTTGGCCAGTTCGGCGCGGCAATCGTCCGCGGCGGCCGGGTTGGTCTTTGTCTCGGCGTCGGCGAGCTGGTAGATGCGGACCAGTTCGGCGAGCGGGTCGGCGGCAAGCGCGGCGGGGTCGCGGTGGAGTTTCCAGCCGCGGATCACCTTGCCGAACTGCGTGCCCCAGTCGCCAAGGTGATTGTCGGAGATGACCTCGTGGCCGACGAAGCGCGCCACGCGACCGAGGCAGTCGCCAAGGAGCGTCGAGCGCAGGTGGCCGACGTGCATCGGCTTGGCGATGTTTGGCGAGGAGAAGTCGATGACGACCTTGTGCTTCGGCGCGGCGACGGGCACGCCGAGGCGATCATCCGCGAGCAATTCCGGCACGCGTGCGGCGAGGAATTCCGGCCGCACCGTGAAGTTGACGAAGCCTGGGCCAGCGACGGTCGGCGGCAGGCTGATCTCGCCTAGTTCGTCGTCCTCGGCGAGTTTGGCGGTGAGTTCCTCTGCGAGAGCGCGCGGGTTCGTGCGCGCGGTCTTGGCCAGGAGCATTGCGGCATTCGTCTGGTAGTCACCGAAGCGCGTGTCGGCGGCCGCCTGCACCTGGGCGGGGAAGTCGGCCGGCGGAGGCTGGGAAAGCTGCGGGAGGGCGCGGGCGAGCGCGGCGGAGAGCAGGTCGGGGATCGTCGTCATGGAAGGTTCCGCAGCCCAGGACCGCGGTCCGACCCATGCCGGAATTCTGCCTGCCCTGCAACCGTCTGCCATTTGCCACGGAGGCACGGAGGACACGGAGAGCGGAGGGATGGGGAGCCGAGCACCGCTCGCAGTCGAGCATTCCTCCAT